>JAYUYU010000623.1:0-4553 GCA_043752365.1 Myxococcales bacterium
TGCAAACTGACCTGTCCAACGAGCACCCAGAACTGCGGCGGCGCCTGCGTTGATCCACAAACTGATCCCGCCAATTGCGGGCAATGCGCAAAAATGTGCGGCGGCACCGCGCACGGAGCTGCGGCCTGCGCGGGCGGCGCTTGTCAGCTGACCTGCGATGCCGGCTACGCGCTGTGCGGCGGACTCTGCCTTAGCACGGGCATGGATCCTAACAACTGCGGCGCTTGCGGCAAAGTGTGCCCGGCGCCAGCAGGCGGGTCGGCCAGCTGCAGCGCGGGCAAGTGCGGCATTCAATGCGGCGCAGGGCTGCAAGCCTGCGGCGACGCCTGCATCGATACCTCCAGCAGCAAGACCCACTGCGGCGCGTGCGGTCACGCCTGCTCCGCCACGGAGGTGTGCCAAGCCGGCAAGTGCGCCAGTGAGTGCGGCAGCATGACGGCATGCGCCGGGTCGTGCGTCGACGTGAAGAGCGACGCCCGAAACTGCGCCGCCTGCGGAACTGCCTGCCCGTCGCCCGTCGGCGGCACACCGCGCTGCACCAGCGCCGTGTGCGGCTTCGACTGCGCGTCGGGGCGCACCAAGTGCGGCGACGCTTGCGTGGATGCCAAGAGCGACCCGCAGAACTGCGGCGCCTGCAACAAGGTGTGCGCGGCGGTCCAAGGCGGCGCCAACAACTGCAGCGACGGGAACTGCGCCATTAGCTGTGACGCCGGCCTTTCACGCTGCGGCGACGCCTGCATCGATACCCGCCGTGACCTATACAACTGCGGCCAGTGCGGCACAGAATGCAAAGGCAATCGCACCTGCGTGCTTGGTCTGTGTGTAAAGTAGCTCGGCTACTCGGCGGCTGGTGCACGCTCACGGTCGAGCACGTCTATTTCGAGCTCGCCGTTTTTGACGCTGGTGAGTAGGACGGAGCCGCGCGGCAGCTCGCCGCGCAGGATGCGTTCAGCCAGCGGCGCTTCGAGCAGACGCGCGATAGTGCGCTTCATGGGGCGCGCGCCCAGCGCCGGCTCGAAGCCTCCCGCGTCCATCAGGTACTCGATCAACTCGGGGCCGTATTCGAGCTCTACCCCGCGCTGCGCGGCTAGCGCCGCACCCATGCGGTCGAGCAAGCGGCGCGTGATCTCGCGCACGTCTTCGCGGCCGAGCGGCGCGAAGACCAGCACCTCGTCGATGCGGTTGTACAGCTCCGGCGCCAAGGCGGCGCGCGCCGAGAGCACGATTTTCGCGGAAATGTCGTCGTTGGCGGGCGGCTCGCCGCCACCGAAGCCGACGCGGCGTTTGGCAGCTTGACCAATCACCTCGGAGCCGAGATTCGACGTCATCAAGATCACGGTGTTGGTGAAATCGACCAAACGTCCACGGCCGTCCGTCAAGCGACCTTCGTCGAACACGCCCAGGAAGGTGGTGAGCACGTCGGGGTGGGCCTTCTCGAGCTCGTCGAGCAGGATGACTTGGTACGGCCGGCGGCGCACCGCCTCGGTCAGTTGGCCGCCGGCTTCGTGACCTACGTAGCCAGGTGGCGCGCCGATCAGCCGGGCAACCGCATGCGCTTCGCTGAACTCGGACAAGTCGAGCCGCGTCATCGCGCTCTCGCAGTGGAACAGCACCTCGGCGATCGCTTTGGCCGTCTCGGTCTTGCCGACGCCCGTCGGCCCGAGCAAAAGGAAGCTGCCGATGGGGCGGCGTGAGCCAAGCCCGGCCGCGTTGCGCCGCAAGATGCGCGCTATGCGCGAAATTTGGCTACCGTGACCGACCACGCGATCCGCCAAGATTTCTTCCAGGCGCAGCATGCGGTCGCCGTCCGACTCCAACAACCGCTCGATCGGCATGTCTGAAAGCTCGGCGACGACCTCGGCCACGGCCTGCGACGAGACCTCGGTTTTGCCGCGACGCCGCGTACGAGCCCCCGCCAAATCCAAGATAGAAATGGCTTTATCCGGCAAGGCTCGGCCTGGCAAATAGCGGATAGACCAGGCGACGCCGAGCGCAAGCGCTTCCTGCAGGTAGCTCACGCGGTGGTGTTGCTCCAGCCGCGGGCGCAACGCATCCAAGATCAGGAACGCGTCCTCGCGGGACGGCTCTTCGACCTCGACCAGCCCGAAGCGGCGCGAAAGCGCAGCGTCGTGCCCAATGGCTTTTTGGAATTCTTCGGAGGTGGTTGCGCCAATGCAGGGCAGCTCGCCACGCGCCAGCGACAGCTTCAGCTCGGAAGCGATTTCTTCGGCGGCTTCACCCAAGAACAGCTGGTGAATCTCGTCGAAGAACAGCACCACGCGACCACGCGCCGCCAACACCTCTTTGCGAAGTTGCGCGATGCGGCCCGCCAACGCGCCACGCACGGCGGTGCCGGCAACAAGCTCGCCGATCGGAATTTGGATCACGACGCGATCGTCGAGTGCTTGGACGTCACGTCCCTCGGCGATGCGTTGAGCCAAGCCGCGCACCACGCTCGTTTTGCCCACGCCCGAGACGCCGACCAGGCAAGCGTTGTTGCCCTCGCGCTTTGCCAACACGTCGAGCGTCTGTTCGATCACGTCGTCGCGACCCACCACCGGGTCGAGTTCGCCGCGGGCGGCCTGCAGCGTGAGGTTCTTGCCCAGCTCGCACAACAGCGGAAAGCGCTGCGGATCGAGCGCAAAGCGCTGTTCGATCGACGAGGCGCGCGCCGGCTCGGCAGGCGGCGTCGGCGCCAGCGGTTGGACCACGCGCGTGATCAACAGGCCCGGCTTCGGCTCGGCGGGCGGCTGGGACGGCGACGGCTCGCGCAACTGCATCAACGGCACCGGCTCGGCCGTCGACAGACGCTTGGGCGGTGGGAACAACGGGACCTTCACGGCCGAGGTCTTGCGCGCTTGCGTGCTGGCTTCCGGCTCGACAGTCACGGTCGCCATCGCCAAGGTGCTCGGCTTCTGGGCAGTCGGGCGCCGAGGCCCCACCAGGCCAAGCCCAACCTGCATCGTTTGCGCGCGGAGCCGGCTCGCGTCGACGCCCAGCGCTTCCAGCGTGCGCCGCGCAACCCCCCGCGGTTCGCCCAACAGCGCCAGCAGCAAATGCGGCGAAGCCGCCAGATTGGTGCCCATGCGCGCGCCGATTTCCTTGGCTCGCGTCAAGGCAGAGGCAATCGGCTCCGCTAGCTCGTCACCGGCCAAACCACGCGCTGTCCGCAGCACGTCGTCGGCAGAAATGCGCCGCTCCAGCAACAGCTCCGAGGTGCTGCTCGGCTCAGCCACCAGGGCCGCTAGCAGGTGCGCGGTCGACACCTTCTCCCCCAAGCGCCGCGCCAGCTCCTCGGCCAATTTCCGCAGCTCACGCAGCTCGGGCTCGCTACCAAAGGCGGACATTCGAGCCCCACTTGTGCCCAGATGAGCCACAGCGGCCAACTTTCCGGCGACCGGCCACGAGACCGCAACTACATAGAAGGTATAGAGAAAAGCAGTTTTCCCCGGCCGTCGAAAATCGTCACCCGCTTTGGCCCTCCGACAGCCACCCGCGCCTCACGCGGCGCCACGGCGACGTTCTGATTCTCGGTCACGACCTTCACCCAGTCACTGGTGCCCGTGGGCTGGTCCGCCGGCAACACAACCTGCCCCAACGACACGAGCCCCTGATCGAGCAGCGCTAGCTCGAACCGTGGTCCGGCGCCCGTCACCACCACAGCCGCGAGCAGCCGTCCGTCGTCGCCCGCGTCTGCGGCCAAAACGCGCCCCGGTAGCTGAGCGCTCGCCAAATGCCGATAGCGGGGGCTCACCGTCACGCGCGACACGCGGCCTGACTCTTCCACCCAAAGGCTCTGCTCCAGGCGCCGCGTGGGTAAGATCCAAGCCGGCAGCACGGGCACGCTCAACTGGAGGCTCGAGAGCCGCAAACCACCTGGACTGAAGCGCTCCGCGTGGCTGGGTGTCACGTACAGCCAAACGCCCTCGCGAGAGACTCCAAACACCCCGGCTGGCGGCGAGGTCAGCTCAATCGTCTGCTCGGGAAGCAGCAATGCCACGCTGGCTGGCGACAGGCGGAAGCTTTGCAGCGTCGCCGGGCCTGCACCGCCTGGGCGCCCGGCGTCGAATGTCCACAGCAAATCGGCCTGCTGAGCGTCGGCGTACAGCTCGACTCCAGGCAACAGCACGGGCCTGGGTAGCGGCGCCTGCCGCTTCTGCTCGCGCTCCCAGCGAAACATGGCGCGTGCTCCCATCGCCAACAGCGAGCCGTCCGCCAGGGCGAGCACCGCTCGCGGTGACTCGAGCGGTAGGTTGGCCAACAGCTGAAAATCAGCGGTATCGAAAACGCGCAGCGCGTCCTGGGTGAGCAGCCCGAGAACCCCTTTGCCGAAAGCGAGCTGGGGCGCATGAGTGCTGAGCGGGGGTAGCGGCAGCCTCTCTTGCTGGAGTTTTTTCTCGAGCTCGATGGGTGGGGGCCTGACAGGGCGAGCCGTGCCGATGCCGGGAGCCGGCACTACGCCGGTAGCGCTGGAGCTGGCAATAGGCGCCAGCGCTGCTGCGTTGGGCCGTCGCTCCTTGCAGCCGACGAGCGCGGCCGACGAGGCGCAGCCG
>JAYUYU010000624.1:0-4541 GCA_043752365.1 Myxococcales bacterium
TGTCACGGCTGGCAGCCCTTGGGCGGGCAGTGGCTTCACCTGTACGCCGCCGACGTGGGACGCGATCCGACCGGCAGGTTCCGGGTGTATTCGGATCGCACTCAGGCGCCAACTGGCGCGGGCTACGCGCTCGAGAATCGCTTGGTGCTCGGCCGCACGCTGCCGGAGCTATTCCGCGAGTACAAAGTCGAGCGCGTCGCGGGCTTCTTCGCGAAGGTGCGGCGCACGGTCGAGAGCCTAGCGCCTGCTGGCACGCACGGACAGCCGCGCGTCGTGCTGTTGTCGGCGGGTGCGCGGGACGAAAGCTCGTTCGAGCACGCTTACCTGGCGCGTTACTTGGGCTACGAGCTGGTCGAAGGGCGCGATCTCAGCGTCCGCGGCGGCTACGTGTATCTGAAGACGCTGTCGGGCCTGCGCAAGGTCGACGTCGTGTTGCGCCGTGTCGGCGACGCCTGGTCCGACCCGCTCGAGCTGCGCGAAGATTCATCGGGAGGAGTCGCTGGTCTGACGTCGGCGGCACGCGCCGGCAACGTGGGGCTAGCCAATCCGCTGGGCGCCGTGATCGGCGAAACCCCAGCGCTCAAGGCTTACTTGCCTGCGCTGAGCCGTCACCTACTCGGCGAAGAGCTGCTGCTCGACTCGGTGTCCACGCTGTGGTGCGGCGACCCGCAGTCGCTCAAAGAAGTGATAGCTCGGCCGGACGATTTCGTGATCAAGCCGGCCTTCGGCGACCGCCGTGGGGAACCATTCTTCCCAGCTCAAATGGGCAGTGACGCTCGGCGCGAGCTGTTCGAGCGCCTGCGCATGCACTCGGGTGATTTCGTGGCCGAGCGCTGGCCGGAGCTGTCCGGGCTGCCGGTGCTGGACAAGGGCGCGCTGTCGACGGGCTCGGTGGCGTTTCGGTCGTTCCTGGTGCGCGACGGCGCCGACTACGATGTCATGCCAGGCGGGCTAGCGCGCATCAACGAGGCTCCCGACGGCTTGTTCCTGGCCATCAAGAGCAACGCCTACAGCAAGGACGTGTGGATCCCTGCCGCTCCAGGCAGCGCCGAGCCGCAGCTGCCGGCGATGCCGGACCAGCGCGTCGAGCTGCGGCGCGGTGGGTTGGATCTACCTAGTCGCCTACTCGACGACATTTTCTGGTTGGGGCGCTATGTCGAGCGCGTGGATTCGACGGCGCGGCTCGTGCGCGCCGGCTTCGAGCGCATCGGCTCCGAGGCGGGACCGGACGCGCCGCTCGTGCTGTCGGCCATCATCGACACGTTGGGTCGCATCGGTGTGATTTCGCGTACCGCTGCCGCAAGCCCGGTGGTTCCCGCAGCGTCAGGTGGACAGCATCCAACTTCCGAGCCGACGTCAGCCGAAGCATTGCTGTACGGGCTACTGGCCGATCGCGTGGCGCAAGAGGGCTTGCCCTCAATGCTAAGGCGGATTCACGGCCTCACCTTGAGCGTGCGCAGTCGCTTGTCGCGCGACGCCTGGCACGTGTTGCGCCGGCTGACGCGCACGCTCTCGGGTCTCGAGAGCTCGTCGGCGACCAGCCCGGTGGTAGCCATGGAGGCGCTCGACCAGTTGATCTTCGGTTTGGCAGCCGTCAGCGGCACCACGCTGGACAACATGGTGCGCGGCCACGCCTGGACGTTCTTGGACCTCGGGCGGCGCGTCGAGCGCGGCGCGTACATGCTGCAGCTACTGCAAGCCTTTCTGGTGCCGGGCGCGACGCGCTTGCACATGGAAGCCTTGCTGGAGATCGCGGACAGTTTGTTGACGTATCGCGCGCGCTACCTGTCGAGCCTGCAAGCTGCGCCCGTCGTCGACTTGCTGTTGACCGACTCGACCAACCCGCGTTCGGTCGCCTTTCAGGTGGAGCTGGCCCGTGACCACCTACGCCGGTTGCCAGGTCAGCAGGGCGTCGTGCGCGGTCGAGCCGAGCGCCGGATGATCGCGCTCGAAAGCAGCCTTTTGACGGCCGATATCGAGCACGCCTGTGCTGGCGACGGCGCGGGTTTACGACGGCTGCTCGAGGAGGCGCTGGTCCTGTTCTGGCAATTGTCCGACGACATCAGCGCTACCTGGTTCTCACACTTGTCGAAAGAGCGCGCTGTTTCGCCGCCGCACTGGGTAAACGAAGACCTGGAGGCAACTTGAGGCGCTATCGCGTCAGGCACACCACGCGCTACGAGTACGAGAGCCCGGTGCTGCACGCAACGCATGCGTTGCATCTGGAACCGCGAAGCCTGGGGCATCAGCGGGTGCTGGAGAGCCGCTTGACGATTTCGCCGAAGGAAGCCGAGCTGCAGAGCGGCCGTGACTACTTCGGCAACGTGACGCATCACGTCGAGGTGCTGGCTCCGCACGAAGTACTGGAAGTAACGAGCGAGAGCCGCGTCGAAGTGTCCCCGCCCCAGCTCGAGCTGACGCCGGCTACACGTCTTTCGTGGGAGAAGGTCAGGGAGCAGCTCGAGCTCGATCGCGGGCTGCTGTCGGCACGGGAGTTTTGCTTCGATTCGCCCTTGGTCAGGAGCCACCAGCTGCTGGCCGAGTATGCGGCGCCCATGTTCCCGCCTGGTCGACCGTTCGTGGACGCCGTGGGGGAGCTTTCCGAGCGAATCTTTCGCGAGTTCAAGTACCAGCCGTTGGCCACGGACGTGAGCACGCCGCTGGCCCAAGTGCTGCGCGAACGCCGCGGCGTGTGCCAAGACTTCGCGCAGTTGGCGGTCGGCTGCCTGCGCTCGCTGGGTTTGGCCGCGCGCTACGTTTCCGGCTACCTCGAAACGGAGCCGCCTGTTGGGCGGCCTCGGTTGGTCGGCGCCGACGCCTCGCACGCCTGGGCTTCGGCATACTTGCCGGCTTTGGGCTGGCTCGACTTCGATCCAACGAACGCTGTTTTCCCGGGGGAGCGCCACGTGACCGTGGCATGGGGTAGGGATTTCAGCGACGTGAGTCCGCTGCGAGGCATCGTGCTCGGTGGCGGCAAGCCCAGCCTGAGCGTGGCCGTCGACGTCGTGCCCGAGGAATAGCGCGGGGAGGGGTCAGGGACCAGGGATCAGGGATCAGCCAGCAAGGGGTCAGGGGTCATGGGCCAAGCCGCCCGAATCCGTCGCGCCGCCCGACGCCGTCGCTCTCGCTCTCGCTCTCGCTCTGAGGAGTTGCTGCTACGGAGATCACGAGCCCCGCTTGCGGGGCGAGTTGGAACGCCCCCACCGACCTTGGCACGATAAGATCACGATCGAGCGGGAGACCGGGGACGCGAGAAATCGGCGAGACCGAGCGCCCGCTGCGCTGCTGAAAGCAAAGGTCGCGACGCGCTATCAGTCGCCCCATGGCAATGAAACCAAGCCCGTCGATTTGCCGCGTATGTATTGGGTTGTTTTTTTCGGTCTGTCTGCTGTCAAAAATGGCCTTTGGGCGAGGAGTCCCTCCGGCCGATGCTGATCTTTTCCCCTATCGTCCGCCTGCTGCTTCCGCTGAGTGGTGATCGCGACCGCTGCCGGCGCCCCTCGCCTCGTCGGGGAGGTTGATGCCGGGGTCCCCGACGTAGCCGTCGACTCCCATCTCGGGAACGTCGAGGCCTGCGAGCTCGACCTCGGCCGAAACGCGGTGACCGCCCATCAAGCGGCCAATCACCACGAACGCGACGCCTGCCACCACGCCCACATAAGCGATGTTGGCGCCAATACCGCACAGAGCAGCGAAGAACTGCCCGCTGTCGCCGTAGAACAAGCCCTTCACCGGCCCCGCGACGCCATTGAGCCCTTCACCGTAAGTGCCGTTAGCGAACAGTCCCAAGGCGATAATGCCCCACGTGCCGTTGCAGCCGTGCACCGCAATAGCGCCGACCGGGTCGTCGATGCGGAGCGTGGTTTCGACGAAGAGGGCTGCGGCGATCACCAGGAAGCCGCTGACGGCACCGATGAACAACGCAATGCCAGGGCTGACGAAGGCGCAGGACGCCGTGATGGCGACCAAGCCCGCCAGCAGGCGTCTGTGTCTACTTCTTCTAGGACGGAGGTAACTGTGAACGCCGAAGCTTCGGCACCCATGTTGGCGCAAGTGCGCGCTGCCGTGCGCATCGATCAAAGCGGCAACGTCGTCAGCTCGAAAGGTGACGCCAGCGAGCTGAGTCAAGTTGCAGCGTATGCCGCCCGGCTCGCCGAGTTGGTCGGTGACGGTTTGGGCATGCAAGGGTTGGTTTCGGTCGAAGTGACCCAGCAGCGCTCGCGCACGCTTATTTACAAAGAAAAATCTGGCAACACCTTCGCGCTCTCGGCGGCGCCCGACGCCGACCTTACCCAGGTGCGGGAAAGGCTCGGGCTATGAACGGCGACGGCATCAGCCGCGCCCTCGCTGCGCTTAGAGACGTAGCCGGCGTTCACGGAAGCTTCGTGCTGCGACACACGGGGGAATTGCTGGGCAAAGACCTGCCGGCAGTTTTTCACGACGAGCTGTTCGTGGAAGTCGGCGCGCGGCTGTCGCGCTTTGTCGAGACGATGGCGGCCGACGGCGACGAGGTGAGCTCGGCCGTCCTGCGCTTCGACGAG
>JAYUYU010000625.1:0-4526 GCA_043752365.1 Myxococcales bacterium
TGACAGAAATGCGCGTACGCATCCGTAAAATGCGGACCTTATTGGTGCAGCGCCTGAAAGCTCGCGGCATCACGCGCGATTTCTCGTTCATCGAGCAACAGTCTGGAATGTTCAGCTACTCGGGACTCGAGCTCGACAAAGTGCGCCGGCTGCGCGCCGAGTTCGGCCTGTACATCGTCGACAGCGGCCGCATTTGCATCGCTGCCATGAACGAAAACAACCTCGATTACATCACCGAAGCCATCGCGCAGGTACTGTGAGCACGTCCGCGCCGACGCGAGGCTCTGCGATCGTGTCGGTCGCGCTTTTGATGGCGTGCCAGCCCGTGCACCACGCTGCTCCGCCCGCGCCCCGCGCCGACCCGGTTGCCAGCAGTGCGCCCCCGCCCGCTCCCACCGCGTCATCGCTCATTCCCGCACCGCTCGCACCGCTCGCACCGCTCGCGCCGCCGGCGCCGCCCGCGCCGCCCACTCTGGTGCTGCGCTACGCGTGCGACGACAAATATGACTCGAACAGCGAGTGCCGACCTGGCCAACGCGCCTGGGACGCTTGGTTGGAACACATAGATCTCGCAGCCGTGACCCCCAACCTGCTCAATCACCAGGGCGGAGGCCCGAGCGGCGCCGAGTGGAATCCGAACGGCGCGCTCGTCGCTTTCGTAGTGAGCCCCGCGCCGGGGCGGGCGCGCCTCGAGTCGCGCAAGCTCACGCTCACGCCGGCTGGGCGCTTCAACGACCGCGACGTGTTCGTAGTCCCGATCAAAGCCTGGGCCGCAGCAGCCCGCCCGGCCAAGCAGGGCGACTTGGCCGACGAAACCGCGCTGCTCGACGCCATCAGCATCGTCGAGCTGCGCGCCGTGAACGCGCAGGGCACGATAGCGACCGGCACGTTCGCGTTCAGCGGCGGCGAGTGACGGCTAGCTGCCCAAGCAGGAGCCACGCCCTCACTTCCTGCTACGCCGCCAAGCAGAGCGCGCCGGCGCGGGCCAACGTCGGCTGACGGCGGTAGGTGCCGGGCGCGACGCCGTGATGTTGCTTGAACGCGCGACCGAAGGCGAACTCGGATTGGTAGCCAACCTGCGCGGCAACCTCAGCCAGCGAGTCGTCGCCGTGGCGCAGCAGGTGAGCCGCAGCCTGCATTCGCCGCCGCGCCAGGTAGCGCATGGGCGAAAGCTTCTGCATGCGCACGAACTCGCGCGCGAAGACCGGGCGCGACAGGCCAACAGCGCGCGCTAACCGCTCGACCGTCCAGTACTTCGACAGGCCTCGGTCAAGCAGCTGCAGCGCACGCTCGATGCGCTGGTCTCGCTCGGGGCGCCCCCAGCATGGTCGCGGCACCGACTCGGACATTCTGGCGACGTAGATCAGCAAGCTCTGAAACAGCGAAGCCAACAGCGCCTCGCTCGGTGGCCTCGATAGCGTGAGCTCGTCGCCAATCAGCCGAACGATTGCCGACAGCGGCAAGTGACTCGACACGACTTCCCGAGAAAAGACGCGCGCCTTACCGTCGTCCAACGAGCGAAGCCAGACTCCGTCGTCGCCAGCCGAAAAGGTTACTTCGACGGAGGGCGCTTCACGCACATGCAGCGGGCTAGCCGTGGCTCGTAGCAGCGACGCGCGCCGTTCGACCTTGACCCTTAGCTCGGTAGGGGGCGTGAGCATGCCCAAAGCTTGCCCTTCGGCCGCGCCAGCGTCCACTCCGGGCCAAGCCTCGAGAGCCGCGGATCAAATTTCGAGAGCGCTGGCTATGGCCGCTCGGCGCACGCTTGCCCAAATCTCCGACATGATCACCAACATGCCCGAACGCAGCGGCGCATCGGAAGGCACCGACAAGCGTGCTGCCCTGCCGCTCGTCGGCGAGCACTTGTTTGCCAGCCGCACCGTGCTGGTGTTCGGCGAAGTCAACGCCGTGCTGGCCGAGACCGTGACGGCCCAACTCTTGGCGCTAGCGACGCAGAGTCGCGAGCCAATCCGCATGCTGATCAACTCGCCCGGTGGCCACGTCGAGGCTGGCGACACCATTCACGACATCGTCCGCTTCCTAGACGCCGAGGTCCGCGTCATTGCGACCGGTTGGTGCGCCAGCGCCGGCGCGCTCATCTACGCCGGCGCGCGCCGCGAGAATCGCCTAGCCCTGCCCAACACCCGCTTCCTCTTGCATCAGCCGCTCGGCGGCGTCGGTGGCCCGGCTACCGACGTCGAGATCGAAGCGCGACAAATCATGCTGATGCGCGCGCGCCTGAACCGCATCTTCGCCGAAGCTACCGGCCAGCCCTTCGAAAAGGTCGAGCGCGACACCGAGCGCAACCACTGGATGACGGCGAAAGAGGCGCTCGACTACGGCTTAGTGGGCCGCATTCTCGAAGCCGAGGGCGAGCTCGGCTTCGTAGCTCGCGCGCGCTGACTACTTGGGCGGTGAGCGCAGCGTGCAGCGTGCGTTGATGCAAAGCTCGCGCGCGTCGCAGCAGTCTTCGGCTTGCAAGCAGGTCTCGTCGGTGCGCGAGCACTCGTTCATGGGCGGCGGCACGCACTCCAAGACCGGCGCGCCGTCGGTGCCCGACGAGGTTTGGCGGCAGTAACCGCCGCAACAGTCGGAGCCCGACTCACAAGCGCCGCCGTCCGGCTGGCACGGCGCCATGGCTCCAAAGGCGCGCATGTTGCCGCCCTCCAACTCTTGCCCGGGCAGGTAAAAGGCCGGATGGCTCGGGTCGAGGGCGTCGAGGTGATCGACGTCGATGGCGGCGATCCACAGCTTCTTGCGCAAGCTGGGACGGTAATTTTCTTGCTGATGGTGCCGTCACCGACGGTCGCCGAGATGGTGACCTCACCGCCCACGTAGCCGTTGGCGTGGAAGGTTCCGTCCCCGCTGATCGATCCGATCTTCGTGTCGTCGACCGACCAGGTAACGCCCTCGGTGACCGTGGTGCCGTCGTCGGCCTTCAACGTGAGGTGGACGTCCACCACCTCACCCTCGACGGTGATTTGATCGCCGGCGTCCGAGGTGAGCGAGCCGTTGTAGCTGTCGACGACGCCGGTCGTGCCGCCCGTCAGGCTGAGCGAGCCGCCCAAGCTGGGGCTGCCGCCGGTGCTGGACCTGGCGCCCTGGCTATTCGCACCGCTGCCGTGATTGGTGCTGCCGCCCTTACTCGCCTGACAGGCGACGGCCATCAACAGCATGGACGCAGGCAACAAACCCGAACGAATCGACACGTCGAGGAGCGAACGCATGAACAAACCTCCGCGCAGCTACAGGCACGCGCGCAAACGCGTGTGCACGATGCAACTACGACTCATTCGAAGGTAACATCCATCAACTACGCAGCAAGCGGAAACGTGGTCAAAACTCGATATTTACTGAACTCAGCATCAGGCAAAAACCCCGGTAAATCACGGCATTTGACCACGATTTGGTTTGACCGACTCGCGAGCAGCCCGCATAACGATTGGGTCAACTCACGCGCGTTTGCCGCGCAAACAAGTGAGTTAGTGCACTCAATCGTTCGCAGAATCGCGCACGTGATGCCTTCTCGTCACCTCGAGCAAAAGCACCTTCGAACAGCAGCCGCGCCACGCAGCGCCGGCTGTGCAGCACTATTGAGCTTGAGCGGGCGTGACCAAAATACGGCTACCAAGCAGCTCTTCGCGAAAGCGAGCGCCGACGCTTCGCACGGGCTCGGTTTCGCCAGCGCGTTGCGCCCGCATGCAGTCTGCTGCGACGCTCAGAATCTCTCGTACGTCGAAGCCAATGTGTTCGATGCCGGCTTCGGCGCCGTAGGGGCGCGGCCAGTTGCAATGCGACAACACGTACACGTCGCGGCCTGGCGTCACCTTGGCCAGCTTCAAACCTTCCAACACCGGCTCGACCAAGTTGTCGTCGGTGATGAACAAAGCGTCGGGTCGGTCTGCGCGATCGAACAACAGCTGGGTGACGTGCTCGCAGCCAACGGGCCCCACGTGCAACGGCAACAGGTCCTGCCGCGACAAGCCGCGCGCCAGCAGGCGCTGCTGCGCCTCGGCCAAGTTGGGCGCGTGCGGCGACAGCACGGCAATGCGCTCACCGTGCTCAATCAGTCGCTCGGCGGCGCGGTCGATCAACCCCGCAAAGTCGAGCTGCAGCAGGCCAGAATGCGGCAAGGCCGCCCAAATGGCCGCGCGTGGCAGGCCCCGCCGTCTGCGGCACGGGCAACAAAAACACCGTGCTGGAGCTCATCAAGAACAGGCCCGCGGCCGAGCCTTGCTCGATGACCTCACACAGCTTTTGGTAAGCCGGGTTGTTCTCGCGACCGTCGACGCCAATCAAGGCCGTGACCTCGCCCGACAAGCCCGTCTCGCCGCGTTCAATCAGCTCCAAAAACGTGGCCAAAAAGTTCGTCCACTCGGCGGAGCCAGGCTGTTCGCTCGTCACCCACAGGTAGCGGTTGTGGTGCGGCAGCGTGTCGGACACGAACAGGCGCCGTGAGCTCATCGACGTCAACCTCGGCCATACCCCGGAGAGTTTCGTGCGCGCCGCCCACGCCCAGATCACCG
>JAYUYU010000626.1:0-4523 GCA_043752365.1 Myxococcales bacterium
CGTCTGGGGCGCAGCGGCGGCGTGGCGCTCGGCACCGTGCACCGTTTCCAAGGCGGCGAACGCAGCATCGTGCTCTTCAGTAGCGTGGTCACGCACGGAAGCTCACTTGCTTTCCTGAACGCGCGCCCCAACCTGCTCAACGTCGCCATCTCCCGCGCCCAGCACCACTTCGTATGCCTAGGCCACGCTGCCGTGCTCGCCCGAGGGCCGCGCTCACGCTTGCTCGTCGACGGCGTGAGCATGCTGTCGACGGCGGCGTATCGCGGCGCGTAAGCTGGCACACGATGACGTGAGCGGCGGCCCAAGAAGGGCCGGCTGAATGCCACCACACCTAGGTCTGGACATCACAGCTCGGATGAGATCGTTCGGCGGGCCCCTTAACCAACGGCAGCCTGTCCCGTAGGCTATGTATGCGGGCCCGTATGCTATTTCGCCTCACCGGGTCGGTCATGGTGATTCGGCAGGGGACCGAGCCCGCAAATGAGCACGAGTGGCGTGGCTTCTTAACTGAGCTCGGCCAACTAGATCTCACGAAGTTGCGGATTGTGATCGCGACAGACGGTGGTGGGCCTACTGCCGAGCAGCGTGCGACGCTCAAGGTGATAATGGCGGGCCGCTCGGTGCGCACCGCCGTCGTCTCCGACAGCATCAAGGTTCGGTTCGCCATCGCGACCATTGCGCTCATCAACCGCGAGCACCACGGATTCAGCAACCGTGAGCGGAGTCAGGCCTACGATTTTCTCCAGCTGACGCCGGCCGAGCGCCGCGATGCCGACGGCGTACTAAGGCAGCTCGGTGAGCTGCTCGCACAGTGACAGCTGCATCGGCACTCTAACAGGGTGTTGAGAAAGTGGGTGCAAGGCGCGGTTGGTCGCCGTCAAGAACTGCTTGAGGTGCCCACCCCCGTCCGTCCTCGCCACCTGCGGTGGCTGCGGGCGGCCGACCCCTCCCAAATCGCCGGCCTACGCCGGCTCAGAGAGGGGTAGAAGCTTGGCGCGCCGGACCAAGTTGTACGCAGCTCCAACCATGAAGCCGGCGAGCTTGTTCTTCGCCAAGCCGGCGAGGCGAGTCTTGCGGAAGTTGCCCACGGTCTTTGCCCCAACCGAAGACCTCGTCGACGCGCTTTCGGATGCGCTGGCTGACGATATAGCCGGCAGGACGGGTGGTGCGCCCGTCGATTGCGGAGCCACCGTTGCGCTCGAGGTTTTGAGCGACGTGCGGCGTGATGCCGAGCTTTCTACAAGCTTCGACGAAGCCGCGGACGTCGTAGCCCTTGTCACCGCCGACGGTGATTCGGCGCGTGGCCGCCAATCCGCGACGTGTAGTTGGTCGAGCACGCTGCGAACCTGCGAAGCCAACGACGTCAACCCGATAGAGTACCTGCGCGACGTGTCCCTACGTGGGACGGCACCGGCGCCATCGTCGTGCATGAGAAGCTCGACGCGCGGAAGTTCGAGCTGCCCAAAGCAATGAGACGCTTTGGAAAGAGAGCTTACGAAGAGCGTCCGGGTGGGGGCTCGGCGTACACGCGATTGTCCTCACCCAGTTGCCTGCATAATCCGGCGGTCCATGCCCAATGTAGCACTTGCACCCTCAAGCGGTTTCTTCGGCTAAGGCTCGCTATCGCTGTTTTTGTGGGCCGGAATGCTCGCTCGCGGCACTCACTCTCCGTCATGCTGCGCACTGAGCTGGTTGTGGTTGCAGTTCTGGCCGGCGCGACCTGGGGCTGTGTCGCGGACATCTCCGGCACGCAGTCCGTAGCGGCATCGGCTGGCGCAACTGGCCGGCCCGGTTCGCCGAATACGGACCTGCCGCAAGAGCCAAGCGAGTGGCGGCCGGGTGTGGTTGGCAATGCCCAATCGGCGGGTCCCATGCCGCTACGCCAGCTCAATCGGATCGAGTACCGCAATGCCCTCACCGAGTTGTTCGGTGATAGCTTGGAAGTCGAGAAGCTCCTCCCGGGAGATGTATCCGGAACCTCCGGCTTCGCGACGGCCGGCCTGGCCTCCGAGGTCACCGTACAAGCCCTGCAGCAGGCGGCCGAGCGTTTGGCGGCGACGGCCGACGTGAGCGCTCTTAGCGGCTGCGACGCGGCGGGAGCGGGCGGCGCGGGGTGCCTCGACACCTTGCTGAACGGCATCGGGCAGCGCGCCTTCCGCAGGCCGCTCACACCCCAGGAACGCGCCGAATACACGGATTTACACGCAAGTCTGCAGAGCGATGGTCAGGGCTTCGCGGGCGCG
The DNA here is from genome assembly GCA_043752365.1 of Myxococcales bacterium. Taxonomy (GTDB): domain Bacteria; phylum Myxococcota_A; class Polyangia; order Polyangiales; family Polyangiaceae; genus PMG-095. The sequence goes on from JAYUYU010000626.1 coordinate 2,244, forward strand.
ACCCGAGGCGTCATCGAAGCGCTCTTGCAGTCGCCGGCGTTTCTGTACCATTGGGAGCTCGGGTCGCGCGCGCCGACGCGGGATGCCGACGGGGCAATCAAGCTGGGCGGTTACGAGCTGGCGTCCCGCCTGTCGTTCCTGCTTTGGAGTTCCTTACCCGACGCCGAGCTGTTGCAAGCTGCCAACAGCGGCGGGCTCGAGCAAGTAGCAGGCGTAGAAGCACAAGCCCGGCGGCTGCTCGCGTCGGCCAAGGCAGGCGCCACGATGCACAATTTCAACCTGCAGTGGCTAGACGTGTCGCTCGCCGGCTTGACGCGCAGCGCGGAGCGCTACCCCACGTTCAACCCAGCTGCAGCGGTGCTGATGGAAGACGAGCTCGTCAGCGCGGCGCAGGGCATCTACCGGGCCGGCAGCGTTCAAGACCTGTTCTTCTCGACGCCGAACGACGGTCAGCGGTTCGGGCTGCTCACGACTCCAGCGTTTCTTACGGCAACGTCGAATGCCTACGAAGGCGACCCAACCAAACGCGGCGTGGTGATTCGCAAGCGCGTGCTGTGCGGAACGCTGGTGCCAGCGCCAGCCAACATCCCCGACTTGCCTGCCGTGGCCCCCAATCAGTCGGTGCGAGACCGACACGAGATGCACATGAGCGTCGAACCCTGCAAAAGTTGCCACCAATTGACCGATCCCATCGGCTTCGGCTTGGGGAACTACGATGCAATCGGCAATTTTCAAAGCCAGGACGGCGGAAAACCGGTGGACGCCCGTGGCTTCGTGTCCGGCATCGATGGCGGAGACGTACCATTCAGCGATGCGGCGGGGCTGATGTCGCTGCTCTCGGAGAGCGAGGACGTGCGCGCTTGCTTGACCAAGCAATGGCTGCGGTTCGGCTTTGCGCGTGAGGAGAGCCGGGCTGACGACGCCTCGCTCGAGACCACGTATCAGGCGTTCGCTCGCTCCGGCTTCCAGTTGTCGGAGCTGTTGGTGGCTTTCGCCAGCTCGCGATCGTTTCGCTACCGTGCACCCGCACCTGGGGAGGTGGCGCAATGAAGCCGGCGCGCTACTCGCGTCGGGCGGTGCTTTCTAGCCTGGGCATTGGCGCCGCGTTCCTGCCTCTGCTGTCGTCGCGACCGGGTCTTTCACAGCCCATTACTCCAGCCAAGCGCTTCGTCGTGATCGCGGTCCCGAACGGCGTGAAGGAAGAAGTTTACTGGCCCAAGGGCAGCGTAGACGCCTTCACCATACCTACTGACGCGGAGGTCCCGGCCGCGCATCGTTATTCACCGCTGCAGCCATTGCGCGACCATCAGCAGGACATCACCTTCCTTGGAGGGCTGGCGCTGGAGAACGGCCGTGATTCCAATGGCGGTTCCTTGGGCGGACACGCCGCCTTGCCGTTCTTGCTCACAGGCGCGCGCGGCGTGCCAGGACCGGAAATATCCGATGGGGTCAAGCTGTCTGCAGCCATCCCCTCGGTGGATCGTTTCATCGGCAAGGAGCTAGCAAAGCGCCATGGCTTGAAGTTCGATTCGCTGGTCATCAACCCCGTCAAGCGGTTTCGCGGAAACGATGGGTATCTCTCGTTCGACGGACCACCCGTCGGCGACTCGCCCGATGCCCCGCAGCCGCGCGTTGATCCCTACGCCATCTTCGACGAGATGTTCGGCGGACAGAATCTCGCCTCTGCCGAGCTCGATCGCTTGCGCAAGAAGAAGAAGAGCGTGCTGGACTTGGTTGGTCGACAGCTCGAAGGCTGGTCAACCAACCTAGGCACCGACGATCGCCTGCGCATCGGCGCCCATCTAGAGTCCATCCGCGCCATCGAGCGGCAGCTCGACAACATGGCGACAGGCTGCAGCCCACCTACTCTGACGTTGGATCGGGAGGCAGACTACCTAACCGACAACGGCAACGGGTTCACTGATCAGATCATCAAGGCTCAGATCGATCTGCTGGTTGCAGCGCTAGCCTGCGACCTCACCCGCGTGGCCAGTATGCTGTGGCTCGACCAGGGCAACGTACGTTGGGTGTTCCATTGGCTGGGGCAAGAGTTCACCAAACCGGGGACGGACTTTGCCAACAGCGGCGAGAACAAGGGTTTGCGCAACCATCACGAAATTGCGCATAAAGATGGCGAAGCGGAGTACCAGCCGTTGATGAACCGCGGCTGCCAATGGTTCATCGAGCAGTATGCGTACCTGATCTCTCGGCTCAAGCAGACGCAAGATGCTGGGGGCACGACCTTGTTCGACAACTCCGTGGCCCTGTTTGCCAACTTGC
>JAYUYU010000627.1:0-4522 GCA_043752365.1 Myxococcales bacterium
GGCGCTGGTATTTGTGCCAGAACGGCGACTTACACCTGCACCGCCGATGGCAAGGGCACGGAATGTGCGGTGTCGGCCGTCGCCACCGACGCGAAGGACGAGCTGTGCAACGGCCTTGACGACGACTGCGATGGTCAAGTCGACGAGCGCACGCCGGTAGCGGGTTCGCTTTGCTACAACGGCGGCTCGCACGCCTGCCTGGGCTACGTGGACCCGATGGTGAAGGTCGGCAACGTGTGGGTTTACACGTACGAAGCCTCGCGGCCGGACGCCACCAATCTCGATCCGGGTATCAACGACGTCAGGTCTTGCTCCAAGTCCGGCGTCTTGCCGTGGACGAGCATCTCGAAGACCGACGCAGCCGCGGCCTGCGCCGCGGTGCCGACCAGCGTCGCCAACACCAAAATGCGACTGTGCAGCGAGACCGAGTGGCAGACGGCTTGCTTGGCCGGCGGTGCCGGAACCTCGCCTACTTGGGCCTTCTCGGCGACGTCGACGACCTACGGCGCCAACGTATGCAACGACGCCGCGGCGGGTATCGACACGCTGTGGCCCACCACCAACAACAATGGGCAGGCGCGGCGCTGCCGCACTAGCACGCAAATTTGGGACATGAGCGGTAACGCGGCCGAGTGGACGAGCTCCTGCATCACGGTACTCGGCAAAGAATACTGCCGCGTTCGCGGCGGCAGCTACCTGTCACAGGGCCCCGCGACCGCCTGCAACTTCAGCTTCGTCCTAGACGTACCCGACTTCCGAAACTCCGACCTAGGCTTTCGCTGCTGCAGCAGCGTGGCGCCTTAGGTTTTGTTCTCCTCCGCGCTTCGCTTGGGGTGCGTTGCGACCCGCTTGACCTGAGGCGAAGCCGGCGCTCGGCTCCGCTTGTTTTCGGCCACGATTGCCCCGGAGGAAGTGACTGCGGCGCTGCAAGTGGAGCCGACAAGCAGTCATCGCACGGGGGAGCTGATCTCCCCGAGAGGCACGACGCGCCGCGCGGAAAATGATTGGCTGCTGTCGACCGAATCGTTCGTCTCGTCCCGCGATTTCCGCCGCCACGTCGACTGGTTGCTGGCTCGTCTGTTCGCCGCTGAGCCGGCGTTTGAGGAGCTTCGATCCAGAGGCCTGTCAGGCGACCTTTTTGTCTATTGGTCCTCGGCGCGCGGTCAAGGTGGCCCCTGCATTTCACTACCTCAACTGAAGGGGCTCGCCAGGTTCGAGCTCGAGTGCCTCTTCGATATCTACTTTGACGATCCCCCCTCTTCGTCTCGCCCCAGCTCACCGACGTAGAGCTCGTGACGCGCGGTTTGCCGCGCGAATGGCTGGCACGCTTTTGGGCCACGAAGCGAGCGACGCTCGCCCGAAGCAAGCAGGTTCGAGCCGAATTGCGAGCGCGCGACCCGCGACCTTCGAGACGAGCCGCGATGGGCCAAGACTGCGCATTCGCCGCCAGACGACTCTCGTCTCGAAACCCAAAAATCTCCCGTCCTCCCACCGGAATGCGCAGAAACGAGGTAAGTAGCCGCATGGTTGCCTGGTATGCGGTGAAGTCGTTGTACCGTACTGACGTGGCGCCTCCAAAGGCGACGACACCGCGTCTTTCGAGTTTCGAGGAGCGGATTGTCTTGCTGCGCGCCGGCAGTTTCGACGAAGCCCTTCAAAAGGGCGAAGCAGAAGCTCGCCAGTACGCCGACGACAGTGACTGGTTCAATGCGGGCGGCGAGGAGGTACGGACACGATATCTAGCGGCGCTAGATGCGTTTGCCCTCTCCGGCGAGGCAGCCGACGGCGAGGAGGTGTATTCCAAGATCCTCTTCGTGACGCCTGACGTGACCGATGAAGAACTAGTGGATCGCGGGCTCGGACGTGAAAGCGAGCAGCGTTCAACCGAAGCGGAGTGCTTCGAGCCCGACTTCGATCGCCTTGCCCGAGGAGACAAGGCTCCCTCCCAAGGAGGCGACAACTAGAGGGCTTGCGACGCACAGGTCCGAGGCGGCGACTCGCGTCACGCAACGAACCACGCCGTAGTCAGACTTAGCCGACGAGCACGGAGCTGAGCGCCATGGCGACTTCCATGCGGCCTTGCAGACGGATTTTGCCGTCCATCAGGAGCTCGAACGGATTTTTTTCGCCGCGGGAGAGCGCCCAAAAGTCGACGGCCGCGATGCGCACCGTGCACGCTGGGGGACTGCTGCCGGCCGGCGCTACGCCGGGCGAAAGCAACAAGGTGCGTACCAGCGCGTCGTCGGTGATCTCGAAGGCGACGCTGCCGTCGACGTTGCGAATCATTTTGGCACGCTCGGCGTCCAGCGAAAGCGAGCGCAGTGCAGGCAAGGACTCGCTCGCGCCGCTTTGGAACAGCGCTTGGCCCTGGCGAATGAGCTCCCCAAAGTCGTCTGGCGTCATCGACACCTGAAGAATGGCGTCGGGGACGGCGGCGCTGGACACCAGCAGCTTGCCGCCCGACAGCCGGAGCGCGTAGCTCTCGCTGCCGACATGGAACACGAGCGAACCGGGTGACTCGACCTGAGTCGGAGACGCGGCCTCGAACCAGCTGGGCAGGTAGCTCTCGAAGAACTCGCGGGGCGAGGACGGTGCCGGGGCGGCGCTCACGACTTCAGAAGCTCGCTGATGGCGTGGGTTTGTTGCGCGCCCAGCAGCCCGAACTGGACGCCGAAACCGCCCGGCTTGATCCAGCGGATGATGCCGGGGAGCTTGGCGTTCGCCTTGGTGTTCGGCAGGCGCAGCACGATGCTAACCTCGGTACCGAAGGTGACCTTGGTTTCGGACTCGATGTACATGCCGCCCACGCTGATGTCCTTCGCGCGCCCCAAGATGCTGGCGGCGCCGTTCACCTCGCACGTGACGTCCCCGATGAGGGGAACTCGGGGATGACTTCGCTTGTCCTGCACGGCTGCCTCGGGAGCGGGTGAGGGAGTAATGTCCGCCGCTGAACCATCCTTGGAACCTCCGAGCGACGCTGTCAAGGAAGCGAAACCCGAGCAGAAAGGCCCGCGCGTCCGCCGGCCGTTTGCAAGGGTCGTGGAGGGCTGGGAGCTTGGCTCCATCACGGTCGGATTGGTTTTGGCGACGGCGCTGCTTGCCGTCCCGCGGGCAGCGCCACCGGGGCTGTTTCCAGTGCCGCTGGTCGACGTGGCCGAGGCGCGCTCAGCGCGTGAACGCTTGGCCGCGCTCGCCGACCGCGCCGAGCGCGAAGGGTTGCCGTTCGAGACGCGAGCCGTCGGCGATGGTGTGCGCCGGCTGGGACTCGTGCTTGCGGGTGGCCCGGGCGACCCCGAGCACCTTCAGCGGTTGATCGGTGAGCGCGTGCAGGCCGCAATGGCGGCCGGACAAGGCGAGCCGCTGCTACGGCTGCGGGCCGTGCAAGCGCGCCTGTTCGTGAACGCCGTCCGTGGTCACGTCTGGGGCGGCAAGCCCTCGGACGATCTGGCTGCGTTGGGCGGTGATTTCCTCCGGCGGGCGCCGCAAAACGGCTGGCTGGACGCGGACGGGTGCCTGGCAAGCGACGCCGAGCTGGAGACGCTTTACGCGCGCCGTTGGGCGGAGTTCACCGGCTTGCGTGACGAGCCGCGCTTCAAGCCGACTTTGGGCGAGGCGCGTCGCTACTTTCGCTTCTTGCTACTTTATCCCGAGCATCGCGCCTCGGCAGACGCCTCGCGCGAACGCGCAACTCGCCGCCTGCGCTACGTGGAAGCGCTCGCCCACTACGACACCGAGTATCCCATCGCGTTGGCGCGCGGCAGCTTGCTGGGGGAATTGGGCGTTAGGGGCGAAAGCGCGCAGGCTTTGAGCGGGCACCTGGCGCGGCCGGGTAGCAGCCAATGGAATCTGCGCGCTCGCAACTACCTGTTGCACGCCGCCAGCGGGCAAGGCAGCGACGGCGCCGAGCCTTTCGCGCTGGACGAGCCCTGAAAGGTCGTCCTGCACGAGCGGCGAGAGGTGCTAAAACCGCCCCCCCTCGTGCCCCGGTTCCTCGCTCCATTGCCCGCAGACCGCAACATCCTCACGTTGGAGGAGCTGGCGCGGCGCGTTTTGAGCAGTCGGGCGTCGCTTGCATGCGTCGGTGTCGAAGGCTCGGGCAGCGCGCTCACGGCGCATCGCTTGGTGCGGAGCGGTGCACCGCGCGTGGTGTGCCTGTGCGCAGACTCCGAGACTGCACAGCGCACCGCTAGTGACCTGACCGCGTTGACGCGCGGCTTGGGTTTTTCGCGCTTGCCGGCGTTGGCCGGCGCGCTGGAGCCGCTGTTGATCACCGCGCAAGAGGCGACCCCGTACGCCGAGGCCCGTGCTGATAGACGCTTGTCCATGCTGCGCGCCGCAGCGCTTTTTCAGATGGCAGCCGGCTTGCCATCGTCGTTGGTCGTGGTGAGTGCTGGCGCCCTGGTGCGGCGTGTCCCGCCGCGGCGCGTGATCAAGGACAGCGGCGTGACGCTCGCAGTCGAGAGCGAGCTGGACGTGCCGGCGCTGGCGAAACGGCTCGATTTCTCGGGCTATTTGCGGGTGC
>JAYUYU010000628.1:0-4520 GCA_043752365.1 Myxococcales bacterium
CGCGCGGCTCGCCGGTCGCCCGCTGGAGCGCTTCCTCCGCATCGAGGCAGCCAGCGGCATCTTGCTGCTGATCACGACAGCCATCGCCCTCGCTTGGGCGAACTCGCCCTGGGCCGCGAGCTACGGACATCTCTGGCACACGCCACTCGGCGTTCGCATCGGCACGTTCACCTTCGAGCGCTCGCTCGAATGGTGCGTCAACGATGGCCTGATGGTGATTTTCTTCTTCGTCGTGGGGATGGAGATCCGCCGCGAGATCCACCACGGGGAGCTGTCCGAGTGGAAGCGAGCCGCGCTGCCCGTTGCCGCCGCGCTCGGCGGAATGCTCGCTCCAGCAGCGCTCTATCTTATCTTCGCGGGAGCCCCCGCGACGCGCTCAGGCTGGGGCGTGCCTATGGCCACCGACATTGCCTTCGCACTTGGCATCCTCACGCTACTCGGCAAGCGTGTACCCGCGGCCCTTCGGGTGCTTCTTCTTGCGCTCGCCGTCATCGACGATCTCGGGGCCATTGTCGTCATTGCGCTGTTCTACTCGTCCGGCGTCAAGCTCTCCGGACTGCTCGTGGCGGCGCTCGGATTCGGCGGCATCTTCGCAATGCAGCGGCTCGGCGTACGAGCGAAGCTGGCCTACGTCGTCCCGTCGGTCGTCGCGTGGGCTGGCATCTACAATGCCGGGATTCATCCTACGATCGCGGGAGTCATCATCGGATTGGTCACGCCCGTTAGAGCGTGGCTCGGACCGGACGGGTTCGTCGTCGGGGTCCGGAAAGAGCTCAAGCACCTCGTGGCGGCGACCCCCAACGCACTTTCTCAGCACGAGTTGGCGGAGAGCCTGCGCAACGTCGATGTCGCCCGACGCGAAGCCATGTCGCCTGCCGAGAGCCTGATCGAGATGCTCCATCCGTGGGTCGCGTTTGGCATCATGCCGATTTTCGCGCTCGCCAACGCGGGTGTGGCCGTCTCGGTCGGGGCGCTCGATGCGACGTCGTGGAGCGTGGTGACGGCTATTACAGTTGGCCTCATTGTCGGCAAGCCGCTCGGTGTGCTTGTCGCAAGCTGGTTAACGTTGCGCCTCCGGCTCGGAACGCTTCCAGCGGGCATGACGCTCCGGCATCTTGTTGTGCTTGGCGTCGTTGCCGGCGTGGGGTTCACCATGGCGCTCTTCGTCGCCCAGCTCGCCTTCACAGATCCGAAGCTCCTTGCCGCGGCAAAGGTCGGCGTGCTCGCAGCCAGCCTCGGCGCGGCTCTCTTCGCGCTCGTCCTCGGTCGCTTGCTGCTTGCCCCGGTCGCCGCCGGAGCCGCCGAGACCGCCGACGAAGCAGAGAGCTCAACTGAAGTGTGACCGGCGCCGAGACTGCGCCAGTTGAATCAGACGCCCCGGAGCGCGGCGGTCTTGCCGAAGTCGTAGCCACATTTCTGAAGCTTGGGTGCTTATCGTTCGGCGGGCCCATCGCGCACCTCGGCTACCTTCGGGCGGAGCTTGTCGAGCGACGCAAGTGGCTCGACGACGCACATTACGGCGACCTCGTCACTCTCTGTCAGTTCCTGCCGGGGCCAGCAAGCAGCCAGCTCGTCTTCGCGTTGGGTATGCGGCGCGCAGGATTGCCCGGAGCGTTGATCGCGTCGGCGTTCTTCACACTCCCGTCGGCACTGCTCATGCTCGCCTTCGCCTACGGCGCAGCCCGCGCGGGCGACCTTCAAGGTGCTGGCTGGCTTCACGGGCTGAAGCTTGCTGCGGTCGCCGTGGTGGCGCAGGCCGTGTGGGGCATGGGGAAGAAGCTCTGCCTGGACCGAGCGCGCGTAGCGATCTGCTTCGGTTCGGCCGCCGTCGTGCTGACGATCCCGGGCGCCGTCGCGCAGCTCAGTGTCATTGCCACGAGCGCCCTTGCTGGATGGTGGCTGTACCGACGCAACCCGAGCACACCCAGCGCGCAGTCTTCAGCGGAGATTGGAGTACGCCCTCACGTTGCCGCGGTCGCTGCCCTCGTTACGTTCGTCTTGCTGCTGCTAGTGCTGCCCGCGCTGACATCGACCACCGGAGCACGCTCGGTCGCCGTGTTTGACAGCTTCTACCGCTCGGGCGCGCTCGTCTTCGGCGGTGGTCACGTCGTCCTGCCGCTCCTCCGCGCAGAGGTCGTACCAAGCGGTTGGCTCTCGGACGACCAGTTCCTCGCCGGCTACGGCGCTGCGCAGGCGCTCCCGGGGCCGATGTTCGCCTTCTCCGCCTACCTGGGCGCGGCCATGAGTTCTGGACCGCAAGCGTGGATTAACGGCATCTGGTGCCTCCTCGCCCTCTTCCTTCCGGGATGGCTGCTCATCGCAGGTGCGCTCCCGTTCTGGCAGCGTCTCCGCGCCAAAGCTACGGCGCAGGCGGCACTGGCCGGCGCAAACGCAGCGGTCGTCGGCGTCCTTCTCGCAGCGCTCTACAGCCCCGTCATCACCGAAGGCGTCCATGGGGCGAAGGACGCTGTCGCGGCGCTGCTCGCGTTCGGACTCCTTGAGCACTACAAAGCACCGCCATGGCTCGTAGTCCTCGCCCTGGCTGCAGCGGGCCAGTGGGTCTTGCCGGGATGAGGCAGGTGCCGCAGCTCACCGCAACGTGCAACGGAGGCACGACGGGAAAACATCATCCCAAGTCTTCTCGCGGAGGCGCGACCTTCGTCAAGGCTACTGCTTCTGGGCCAGAGGGCGCCGACGGGCAACTACCACTGACGCGAAAAAAGTGCTCATGCCAGGGCGTCAAGCAGTCGACAACGGCGTCGGTCAGTCGGCCAAATGCGCATCAACATCGCATAAGATACAATTAGGTGTTCTCGGGCAACCCTGCACGACTGGGTCGTACGCATGCGTGGGGCATGCCCAACGTCAACAGTTAGCTTGTGCGGGCGGTACCTGGACAGCTAATGGAACCTGTGCCGCGGGGCAGAGCTGCAACACCGCGCCTGGAGCGAAGGCCGGCACGTGTGAACCAATTGTGGCGCAGTGCGCGGGTAAGCGGGCGAATGACCCGTTATGCCAGGGCTTAGATCGCCTCGCCTGCGGGGCCGATTTGGTGAGCACCACCATGGAAACTTGCGCCGGCGGCTGTGTGAGCGGGGCGTGCACAGCGTGTCATCCCGCCGCCAAGCAATGCTTAGGCGACGGCGTGCAAACTTGTGATGCTAGCGGCGCGTGGGTTGCGGCGGTGGTGAGGCCGGCACGCCTGTTTGCACCAGCGCGGCGTGTGCGGGACTCCGCCCAGCTGCGGCGGTTTGGCGGCTACGTGTGGGGCCAGCCAGAACGCCAACTGTTGCGCCAGCGGTGTGGTAACGGGCGGCACGTTTAATCGCAGCAATGACGCGAACTTTCCCGCCACCGTGAGCGACTTCCGGTTGGACAACTATGAGGCAGCCGCCCCCTAGCTTTTTAGCTCCCCATCCCGCTGCGACACCGCGAAGTAACTTACTCATGCGCGGGCTGAGGCTAGGCATTCCAAACCACGTTGGCCTCCAAGCCGGGGCCGCAAAAGTAGACAGATTTTACCTCATGCGATCTTGATGGGAATTTGGCCGACTGACCGCCGCCGTTGTCGATGTCCGCGCGACGTTCGAACGTCGAAAGACACCCCTTCCAACAGGCACACAGATCGCGCTCACTGCCGCATTCACGGAGGACGCGACGAAGAAGGCCCAGTGGTCAGGCTTCGTGCGCAAGGCAGGTATTCGCGACGCGCAGAACCTTGTCTCGACAGTCGAGGCGGTTGCCGCCTTCGTCGAAAATCCGTTGTTCGCTGCAACGAGCGGAGCCTTGCCGCCGACTCTGTGGCGAGCGGGCGGACCGTGGAGGCGGTTGCATCTGCCGGGCGCGTCTGCCCTAAAGGGAGAGTACCTGCAGCGTAACGTCGTCGACTAGGAGGTTCGCGAAAGTGCCGCCTCCTGAAGCGGGTGATTCAAAGAATACGACTAATTCGCTCGGAACTGTGTCCCAGCCGATGACAACGTTGCCGGAAAGCAGCGTCCAGTCGGTGTCATTTACCGGACGGGATGCGATCCAGCGATACTCATCGGCGACACCCTGCTCAACCTTCTTTAATACCAAGTTGACCTGTCCACCCGGTGCGCTGACCTTTGCATAGGCGGAAACGCTGAGAGTGGCACCTTTGGTAATTTTTCCTGTAAGCGGCAGGCCGGGTCCGTGGAAAGGCTGGGTGCGCTTGGCAACTTGGCACGCGACGCCCGTGCGACCGCCTACGGCCGTTGATAGGGTACCGCCGCCGAATGCTATCCAGGTGCTCAAATCATCGCAGCTACCGCTAGCAGCGAGATTGGCAGAGGCGGCAGGAGGCATCCCAGCGAGGCCAGAAAACAGGCCCGCGTAGGCTGGCTTTTTCCCGTAGGTATCATCAAACGGCAGCGGGTCATCAGCACCAAAAAATGTGTCGACCCAGGAGTGCGCATCGGTGAAGCCCCAAAGCGTTAGCGCATCGCAAGCAGGCTCTGCGGCGCAAGCGGCAGCGATTTCACGGTAGGTTACCCCTTGGG
>JAYUYU010000629.1:0-11094 GCA_043752365.1 Myxococcales bacterium
ACGGCTTGCTTCAGTGTGCTGGCGCGGATCTGCAAGTCTTCGTTCACGACCGGCGGGTTGTAGACGTACGCTTCGCGGCTGGCGCGCGGGGCGCCCGACTTGTCGATCAGCTCGACGGCGTCTTGGGGGACGCCAATCAAGCGCGCTGCGTGCTCACGCGGGTTGCCGATGGTAGCGGTTGCGGCGATGAACGTTGGGCGTGAGCCGTGAAAGGCCGCCACGCGTTGCAAGCGCCCCAGGACGTGCGCCATGTGCGAGCCGAACACGCCGCGGTAGGTGTGCAGCTCGTCCAAAACCACGTACTTCAGGCCTTGAAATAGGCTGGCCCAGCGGGCGTGGTTTGGCAGAATGCCGGCGTGCAGCATGTCGGGGTTGGTGAGCACGATGCGGCAGCGTTCGCGCACCGCGCGCCGCGCATCGCCCGGGGTGTCGCCGTCGAACACCATCGCGCTCGTGGGTAACCCGGCTTCGCCCATGAGCTGGCGCAGGTTGTGCTCTTGATCACGCGATAGCGCTTTGGTTGGGTAAACGAACAGCGCAGTCGCGGTCGGGTCCTCGGCCAGCGCAGCCAGCACGGGCAGGTGGAAACACAGGCTCTTGCCGCTGGCGGTGGGCGTTGCGATCACCACGTGCCGCCCGCTGCGTGCGGCCTCGATAGCCTGAACCTGATGTGAGTAGAGGGACGCGATGCCGCGTCGCCCCAGCGCGTCGCGGAGGGTGCTTGGCAGGCTTTCGGGGATGGCGCCGTATTCAGGCGAGGCGGGCGGCAGGCTGCGCTCGGCCGTAAAGCAGCGCTTGACCGCGCCGCTGGCCTGCCATTGGTCAACGACGGCGCGCACGCCCGTAGGGCTGGTCCAAGGAGGCTGGGGCATGGAGGAGTACTATACAGATGTGCGGTAGTTTCGCAAAGCCGGGCAGTCGGCCGTTCATGGCGTTGCGCTCTTCGCCGCTGTTCCTCGCCGCTCTTCCACTCAATCCTCAATCCTCAACCCTCACAACTCCCCCGAGCACTGGCCCTTTCTCACCAGCTGTCGTAAACGGCGCTCTGGTTTCCCGTATGACTGACCCGCAAGACGGCACGCCCGGGCTGCCTGGGCCCATTGCAGACGCCGCGCCCGAGGCACTGACTGCCTCAGTCGAGACGAGCCCCTCCGTACCCACGGAGCCGCAAGCGTTTCCAGAGCCGGCCCCGCATTCCGAGGGCGTTCCGCCGACCTTGCTGACTGGCGTGGCGCCCAGCCCGGTGGAGGACGCCGCGTCGTCCGGACGCCCCACCTTTCTCTTTTTTGGCATCGTCGCGGCAATTTCGCTCGTGCTCGACGTCACGACCAAGGCTTGGGCCGAAATCACGCTGATGCAGCAAAGCGCGCTGCCTCGCAGCATCGAGCTCGTGAAGGACCAATTGGCCTTCACGCTGGCCTACAACCCGGGCGGCGCGTGGGGCCTGTTTCAGCACCACAGCGAGTACGTGCGCCGGCCGTTCTTTCTGCTGGTCAGCCTGCTGGCGATAGCCTTCATCATCAACCTCTACGGGCGGCTGCTGCCCGGCCAACGCGCGCTGAAATGGGGCCTGCCGCTGGTGCTGGGCGGCGCGCTCGGCAACCTGTCCGACCGCATCGTTCGCTCCAATGTCATCGACTTCATCGACTACCAGGCGGGCTGGATCGAGCAAATGAACCGAGGCGTGGCGAAGGTCGTCAAGGGCTGGGCCGTCACCCCCCATTGGCCCACCTTCAACGTGGCCGACATCGCCATTTGCGTGGGCGTCGGCTTGATGGCCGTGGATATGTTCACGTCGCGGCGTGCCGCCTCGGCCTCGGTGCCGCCCAAGCCGCCAAGCAGCGCTCTGCCGCCCCCGCCCTCGCCGCTGGCCGGCCCCGAGGCGGGTTCACAGCAGGCTAGCTTCAATGTTTCAGACCCGACTCCGCCCTTGAAGCCCGAAGCATAAAGCTCGAAAGTCACGGCCATGCAGAGCCGCCTGTTCACGCTCGATTTCTCCGCGTTCGGAGGCGACTACACGGTTCCTGCGCCCAGCTACTTCGTGCTGCTGCTGATCGGCTTTCTGTTTGCGACAATCATGGGCTGCCTGTGGGCCAAACGGGTTGGCCAAGATCCCGACGTCATCGTCGACTTGGGCTTGGCCATGTTGCTGGCCGGCGTCGCCGGCGGCCGGCTGTTGCATGTGTTCGCGGATGGCTACTTCTGGGACTACGTGCACCTGTGCACGGACCCATCCAAGGTGGATTGGCAGGTGACGCGCAGCGAGTGCGTGTCCACGTACGACGGCATCTGGAACGCCGTGCAAGGCGTGTGTCGGCCGAAGAAAGCCGACTGCCTGGCTTGGGCGAAGTTTTACGGCGGTGGCTTCGCGTACTACGGCGGCTTCATTGGTGCGTCAGGCGCGGCTTGGTTTCTGCTGAAGGCCGACCGCTTTCCCTTCTGGAAGGGCGCCGACATGGCCGGCATGGTCGTGCCCGTGGGTCTGGCATTCGGCCGCATGGGCTGCACGCTGGCTGGCTGCTGCTTCGGAACGGTTTGGACTTCGCCTTGGGCGTTGTCGTTCCCCGGTCACAGCCCGGCCAGCGAAGCCCAATGGAAAGACAAGCTGCTGCAACAGCCTTCCGACGCTTCGCTACCCGTACACCCAACGCAGTTGTACGAGGCCGCAGCGTCGCTGCTCATCGCGGTTTTTCTGACGCTGTACCTGCATGGTCGCAAGCGTTACGACGGGCAGATTTTCATCTGGTTCATGGGCTTGTACGCGGCAGCGCGCTTCGCCATCGAGTTCTTTCGTGACGACGACCGCGGAGCCCTGCTTGGCCTAAGTACGTCGCAGCTGATTGGCCTGATTTTGATCGGGGTCGGAGTGTACTTGCACACCCGGCTCAGCAAGCCGGCCCCGGCCGCGGCCGCCGCTTAGCTTGCCCGGGGCGGCCGGTAGCCGCGCAATTGGCGTCGCCGGCCGCAGTGCCTTAGGCTTCCGGGTATGCGCGCGCCGCTCTTGTTCGTCCCGTTGTGCCTCTGCTTTGCCTGCGGCCAACCCCTGGACCACCCCGAGGCGGCGCCTGCTTGCGACCCGCGGGTCATGAAGTGCGCGGTGACGAATCGCCCAGCGGCAGGCGGCCCCGGCGGCGGCAATCAGGGTGGTGCTGGCACCGACGGCGAGCAACTGGCGACGTTCACCGGCGACCTGCGGGTGTTCGACGACGACTATTTCGTTACTGGCAAAAAGGGGTTTTCGGGCAAAGCCGAGGTCTCGGCCACTGGCGAAAGCGGGGCCCGCATCACGACGACCTACGACGGCGCTTCGTTCGAGTTGGCAGGCGTTCTCAAGGAATCCGCCAACTGGTTTCTGGCGGTACCCGAGGCTGGTTCCGGCATGTTGCCGACGCTGATGCCGGTCGATACTCGGTCCGCCACGGCTGCCGGGCTGGCGATTGGTGTCGCCCAGACCGCCGACGTCGAAGCCATCTTTTTGGCTTCCTCGGGCACCGAACGCGCTGCCGAGCGGGCGCAAATTGCGCTGCGTGTGGTCGACGCCCAGCAGCGTTCCATTCCTGGCGTCACGGGCTCGCTCACGGCCGAGGTGATCTCGTACCGCGCCGGCGGTTCGTGGGTTGGCGTTACCAGCCAAAACGAAACCGACGAAAGCGGCATGATCTTTTTCGGCAACGTGCCGGGCGGCTCGGCGCTCAGCCGGACCAACATCAATCTGAGCGGAGCCGTCAAGGCGCGCGTCGAAGCCCTCACGCGGGGCGGCGCCATCAGCGTCTTGACCGTCGTCGTCAGTCCTTGAGCCTAGCCCTTTGCGCCGCTGGCCCAGCCTGCTACAGCCGCCCGGCATGGCGCAAATCATCGACGGCAAAGCGGTAGCGCAGAAGGTTCGTGACGAGGTCAAAGTGGGCGTCGACGCGTTTCGCGCCGCGCACGGTCGGGCCCCGGGACTGCACGTCGTGCTGGTCGGCGATGATCCAGCGTCGGCCGTCTACGTGGGCGGCAAAGAAAAGGCGGCCGCCGAAGTGGGGCTAGCCGGCAAGGTGTATCGGCTGCCGGCTTCGACCAGCGAAAAAGAGCTGCTGGCGCGCGTGGCGGAGCTGAACGCCGATGACACCGTGGACGGCATTCTGGTTCAATTTCCGGTGCCCGCGCAGATCAGCCAAACGCGCGTCATCGAAAGTATTTTACCCGCCAAGGACGTCGACGGCCTGCACCCGATGAGCGCGGGCTCGCTGTGGGCTGGCTTGGACGGCTTGGTGTCGTGCACGCCTTTGGGCTGCTTACGTTTGCTGCGTGAAGCCGGTGTGATGTTGGCGGGCGCCAACGCGGTCGTGGTCGGCCGCAGCAACTTGGTCGGAAAGCCCATCGCGGCTCTGCTGTTGGCCGAGCATGCAACGGTCACGTTGGCTCACTCCAAAACCCGAGATTTGGCGGCGGTTTGCCGTCAAGCGGACGTGCTAGTGGCTGCGGTGGGTCGTGAGGCGATCATCAAGGGCGACTTCATCAAGCCGGGTGCCGCCGTGATCGACGTGGGCATGAACCGCAACGCCCTGGGCAAGCTGTGCGGAGACGTCGATTTCGCGGCGGCCGAGCCCATCGCCGGCTTCATCACCAAAGTGCCTGGCGGCGTGGGCCCCATGACCATCGCTTGCTTGCTGGAAAATACGCTCAAGGCCGCAAAGTTGCGGGTGTCACGGGCCAGCCTCGGCGCGTAGCTTCTCGAGCAGCGCGTCGACTTGCGCGGCTAGCGCTGCCGGCGAGCCGTTGTTGTAGAGCACGTAGTCAGCGCGCTTTTGCTTGTCGCCGAGCGGCATCTGAGCCCGGATGCGATCGCGAGCGGCCTGCTCGCTCAGGCCGTCGCGCGCCAAAATGCGCTCGAGCTGAAGCGCTTCACGCACCGTGACGACCACGATCGGCCGCAGCACCGCGTCCAGCCCCACCTCGAACAACAGCGGCACGTCGTAGCCCGCCAGCGTGACGCCCTGTTGGTCCAGCGTCGCAAAGCGCTCTTGCGCAAGGCGGCGCACGATCGGGTGGGTGATGGCATTCAAACGGCTGCGCGCCTCGGCGTCGGCAAACACCAGGGCGCCCAGCTGCTTCCTGTCCAAACTACCGTCGGCGGCCAATATTTGCGGGCCAAACGCTGCTTGGACGTCGGCGAGCCCAGCACTCCCGGGCGCCACCGCTTCACGCGCCAGCTCATCGGCGTCGACCATCGGCACACCGCGTTCGCGCAACAGGGCCGCGGCCGTGCTCTTACCGGAGCCGATGCCGCCTGTGAGCCCAAAGACGCTGAGTGCCATCCTCAGGCCAACCTAGCAGAACGTGCACCAAATCCTGCTTGCCCCCGGGGTGGGTTTTCCGCAGGCTTCGAGCGTGCTGGCTCTGGGTTGGTTCCGCTTCGTTGCCTTGGCGCTCGTCGCTGCCAGCCAGGCACGGGCAGCCGAGGCGCCGCGGCCCGTTTTTCGATTTTCGGCGTCTTCGACGCTGTTTGCGCGGCCCGGTGTTGGACGCGAGGGCGCCATTTACGTGGGGTCCGGCGACGGCTACGTGCACGCGCTTTCGCCCGACGGCAGCTTTCGGTGGAGTTACACCGTGAAGGGCCGCGTAGTCGCGCCGCCGGTAGAGGATCCGAGCAGCGGCCGGGTTTTCGTGGCCACGAGCGAAGCGCGCCTGTACGCGCTCGAGCCTGACTCGCATCTGCGTTGGGTCTTCCCCCTACCGGTGGCGCCCAAGAGCGAGCTTTCGCTAACGACCAAGGGCACGCTGCTGTTCGTGGGCCAAGACGACTACCTTTACGGAGTCACCACCGGCGGCGCTTTAAATCTCCGACTGGCCGCCCCCGCGGCGCGCTCGGCGCCGGTGCAGCTGGCCACCGGGCAAACGGCGCTGCTGCTCGGCGAGGCCTTCGCTACCGTGAAGGGTTATGGCTACGAGCGCACGCCTCTGGCCGGGCCGTTCGCTGCGGCCGCCAAGCTGGCTGTCGACGCCGCTCGAGCCGTTTTCGCCTGCGAAGACGGCATGGTGCGGGTAGTGGGCGGAGGCGGCACGGCGTTCGAGGCCCCCAGTGATTGCTTGTCCCCGCCCACGCGCGGCGACGGCTTTTTCGCCGTCGCCGAAGCTCGGGGCCTGCGCCTGTTTCACGCCGACGGCACGACCTCCCAGCTGCCCGTCGACGCGGCGCCGCTGCGCCCGATTTGGGACGCGGCTCGACGCCGGCTCGTCGTCTCCAGCGCGACCGGCTCGGTCACGGTTTGGGAGCTGCCGGGCGGGCCCCCGTAAGCCATGGACTTCAAGCGCAAGCTGGGCTTTCTGCCCACGCCGTCCACGCCGCCGGTGAACGTGCCGTCAGCTGACATCGAAGCCATCCCCCAGCGCAGCGTGATCGACCAGCTGCGCTCTAAAATGGCTGAAATACTCGACCGCCCGCCGCTCGAAACCGCGGAACAAGGTAAGTTCGAAGCAAGCGAAACCACGCTACCGTTCGAGCGCGAAGAGACGCCGAACGGCGTCATCTATCGGCGTCACAGCATCCTTCCGTCCTCGCACCACGTCGGGCGCATTCCGGTCGACTCGGCCTACGCAAGCCGCCCGGAACTGTTGGCGCTGTTGGCGCTCGATCCGTCGCTTTCCGGCATTCACGTGGGCGGCGCGCTCTTCCTCGACACTGAAACGACCGGCCTCGGCGGTGCGGGGGCGCTGGCGTTCCTGCTCGGCATGGCTTGGTTCGACGACGAGCAGCGCCTGCACGTCGAACAACTGCTGCTTCGCAGCCACAGCGACGAGCCCGCGCTGCTGGACGTCCTCAGCGAGCGGCTGGCGCGCACCGAGCTGCTCGTGTCGTATAACGGCAAGGCCTTCGACTGGCCGCTGTTGAAGGGCCGCTACGTGATGAATCGCCGGGCAATTCCGCGTGATTTGCCGCACCTGGATCTGTTGCACATCGGTCGCCGGCTGCACCGCGCGCGGCTTGGCGCATGCCGCCTCAAAACGCTGGAGAGCGAAGTGCTTGGCTTCGAACGCGGCGAGGACATCGACGGCAGTGACATTCCAGCGCGCTACTCACACTTTCTGCGCACCGGTGACGAAGAGGCGCTGCGGCAGGTGGTCGAGCACAATGCGTGGGACGTCGTCAGCATGGCCGCGCTGGTTGGCCTTTACGGCGAGCCGTTCGACCTGATGCACGGCGAAGACTTGGTCGGTTTCGCCAGAACCATGAAACGCGCCGGCGCGCTGGCGGTGGCGGAGCGCGCTGCCGACCGCGCCCTGGAACTCGGCGCCCGCAGCGCGCTCAAGGTGCGCGGCGACGTCCACAAGGCGAGGGGAGATCGCGCCCGTGCGCTCGAAGACTTCGAAGCGCTTGCCGACGGCCTCGACGACCCGGCGCTGCGGCTCGAGTTAGCCAAGCTTTACGAGCATTTCGTCAAAGACCCGGCCCGCGCCCTCGAAATCCTGGACCAGGGCACCGGCGAGGCCGAAACTGCCGCGGAAAAGCGGCGTCGGCGCCTCGAGCGCAAACGCTCTCAACAAGACGACTGACGGCTCGCGCAAGCACGAGCACCGTATCAACAGCGACGCGGACCGCTCCCCGCTTCCTTTTTGCTCGGTCCTCGCGTGGCCTTTCCAGTGGTATATCGGCCTCGCGTATGGCTTACGATCATCGAGCGATTGAACCAAAGTGGCAGCGTGTTTGGGAAGAGCGGCAGAGCTTCAAGTCCGTCCGCCGCCCCGGTCGGCCCAAGTTTTACGTGCTCGATATGTTTCCGTACCCGTCTGGCTCGGGGCTGCACGTAGGCCACCCCGAGGGCTACACCGCGACCGACATCGTGGCGCGCTACAAGCGCGCGCTCGGCTTCGACGTCTTGCATCCGATGGGGTGGGACGCGTTCGGCTTGCCTGCCGAGCAGCATGCGATCAAGACCGGCCAGCACCCCTCCAAAAACACCGCGGATAACGTCGCCACCTTTCGTCGCCAGCTGAAGAGCCTGGGCTTTTCGTACGACTGGTCGCGTGAGGTCGATACGACCGACCCCAAGTACGTGCGCTGGACGCAGTGGATCTTTCTCAAGCTGTTCGAGCGCGGTCTGGCATTTCAGGGGGAAATTCCAGTGAATTGGTGCCCGGAGCTGGGCACCGTGCTGGCCAACGAAGAGGTGATCGACGGTCGCAGCGAGCGCGGCGGTTACCCGGTCGTTCGGCAACCGCTCCGGCAGTGGCAGCTGCGCATCACGGCCTACGCCGATCGGTTGGCTGAGGAGCTGGAGCCGCTCGATTGGCCCGAGACCAAGCAGAAGCAGCGCGATTGGGTGGGCAAGAGCGAAGGCGCCGAGGTCGACTTTCAAGTGGCGGGTCGCAACGAAAAGATCCGCGTCTTCACCACGCGCCCCGACACCCTGTATGGCGCAACGTACATGGTAATAGCTCCGGATCATCCGCTCACGCAGGCGCTTGCCGGTGACGCCGAGCGCGCGCGCATTGCCGAGTACATTGCGGCGGCGACGCGCAAGAGCGACCTGGAACGCACCGGCCTGAACAAGGAGAAAAACGGTGTGTTTACCGGAGCTTACGCGGTCAACCCGCTGACCCAAAAGCAGATTCCGATCTACACCGCCGACTACGTGCTGGGGGCTTATGGCACTGGCGCCATCATGGCCGTGCCGGCGCACGACGAGCGCGATTTCGAGTTCGCCAAACACTACGACCTGCCCATCGTCGAGGTCGTCAGCCCCGACGGCCAGCTGCACGACTCGCTGGAGTCGCCCTTCACCGGTGATGGCATCGCGGTGCGCTCCGGCCAGTTCGATGGTCAGCGCACGCCCGAGATGAAGCAGAACATTCTGCGGCACATTGAGCAGACCAAGCTCGGCGAGCGCAAAGTGAACTACCGCCTGCGCGACTGGGTGTTCTCGCGCCAGCGCTATTGGGGCGAGCCAATCCCGGTCTTCTTCCCCGTCGCTTGTGCGGGCGATCCACGCAAGGGTGACCCGCACACCATCGACTATTCGAGGCCCATGCCGGTGGACGAAAGCGAGCTGCCGCTCGTCCTCCCGGTGCTCGAAGACTACGCCCCGGGCGACCCCGCAGGCCCGCTGTTCAAGGCGCTAGATTGGCGTTTTTTCCAGAAAGATGGCCAGTGGTTCGCGCGCGAGACCAACACCATGCCGCAGTGGGCAGGGTCGTGTTGGTACTACCTGCGTTACCTGGATCCGACGAACGAAAAGGAGCTGTTCTCCCAGCAAGCCTACGACGATTGGATGCCGGTCGACCTTTACGTCGGTGGCAACGAGCACGCGGTGCTCCACCTGTTGTATGCGCGCTTCTGGCACAAGGTGCTGTTCGACGTCGGCGTGGTGAAGCACCCGGAGCCGTTTCAGCAACTCGTGCATCAGGGCATGATCTTGGGCCAGTCGTACCGCTGGTACGCCGTGCTCGACGCCGACGGCAAGCTGCTGCGAGCGCTGGACGGCGACGACCCGAGCGTCAACAAGGACGAGGACGGTAACCTAAAGACCAGCGCGGGCGAAAAGGCCGAAGCCCGCTACGTCGGGCCCGCCGACGTCACCTTCAAGGGCCAGCAACCGAACCAGGTTGCGCACCACCCGGACAGCGGGGTCAAGCTCCACCTCTCGCTGGAGAAGATGGCAAAGTCCCGCGGAAACGTGGTGAATCCAGACCACGTGGTGGCCGAGTTCGGCGCCGACAGCCTGCGCGTTTACGAGATGTTCATGGGCCCGTTGAAGGAGACCAAGCCCTGGCAAACGGCTGGCATTCAGGGCTGCCGACGCTTTCTCGATCGCGTCGACGCCATTGCCAAGAAGCCAGTCGTGGACGGCGAAGGCGATGAAGAGACGCGCAAACTGCTGCACCGCACCCTCAAAAAGGTGGGGGAAGACATCAACACGATGCGCTTCAACACCGCCGTCAGCACGATGATGATCTTGGCGAATCGCTTGGCGAGCCTGGAAAGCGTGCCGCGCGGCGCGCTCGAAAAGCTGCTGCTCGTGCTCGCACCCTTCGCGCCGCACCTGTCCGAAGAGCTGTGGCAAGGCCTCGGCCAGCAGCAGTTGATTGCCGAACAGCCGTGGCCGAGCTTCGAGATGGCATTGTGCATCGACGACTTCGTGGAGATCGGCGTGCAGGTCAACGGCAAGGCGCGCGGGCGTGTGAAACTGACCAAGGACGCCTCGGAGGAGGTGGCTAAGTCCGAGTCGCTGAAGGACGAAAATGTGGTCCGTTTCATCGCCGACAAGGCGCTGAAGAAGTTCATCTACGTTCCCGGAAAGATTGTGAATTTTATCGTGGGTTAGCGTGCCCCACTGAACGGCTGGTCGGATGTGGATAGGTTGTTGTTTCCCGTGAAACTTGGCCCCGAAATGCGGGATGTGAATCAGGAATTTGCGAACCCAGCCCTGGGGGAAACTCACCGCCAGGCCTTTCGGAGGCGGCTCGGCGTTGGAGCGCGGGCCGGGCTGCTGCTTTGGTGCCTTTCGGGGTGCGGCTACCAGCCGATCTACGGCGGTTCCAACGGGCAGCGCTACGAGGTCGTCACAGGTCGCGTGGGGACGTCCAGCTTCGAAGCCGCGCCGCAGGTCGCCGACGGCGTGCGCAGCGAGCTAGGGCCAGCTGGAGCGCTTGGCAGCGGCTTCCCGCGCGTGGTGGTCGAGGTGCTGCGCGTTGATGAGCGCAGCATCGGCGTGCGCTCCACGAGCAACACGGGACCACTTGCGCGGGGCTCCGAGCTGACCGTGGTGGGGCGCGCCTACGTGCTGGAGCGCGCCGAAGCCGCGCCTAGCCGCGATACGGGCGACATCAGCCGCTCAACGCAGTTCGCCGCTGGCACGACGCCTTCAGCCGACGCGGCGTCGCGCAGCCGCGCAGTGCGCGACGCCGCGCGCAGCCTTGGCAAGGCGTTGGGGCGGGCGTTGCTGGGGCTGCCGGAGCCGTTGGAAGGCTGAGGGAGACCGGAGACCGGAGACCGGAGACCGGAGACCGGAGACCGGAGACCGGAGACCGGAGGACCGGACACCGCAGCGGGGGCAATCGTTGTGAAGGTGGCTAGACTTATAGGTCTGGTTCCTGCCGTCCGGTGCCGTTGCT
>JAYUYU010000630.1:0-4506 GCA_043752365.1 Myxococcales bacterium
CCGGTGCGGGTCCCGCCCCACTTGATGGACTTCGCCCCGGCCGGCTCCGAAAACCTGGGTCCCATCGTGTACATGCTGTGCGAGTTTCAAGTGCTGGACGCAGAAAGCGAAGCACACAACGAAACCGGCGAAGCCAGCCACGACGCCTACAAGCATCGCCAGCGCGAAGCAGTCTTCCGACGCCTCCGCCTCGGTTCACGCGACCCCAAGAAGCCGGAGTAGCTCGAGCGGAGAAAGCGGGGACGCGGGGGCAGACGGGGAATTGCCAGGCAGCGGTTGCTTGGGTTTCCGGCGCGGTCGTTGACGGCCGTCGCTGTTTTGCGGGGGAGGCCTGCGCTAGGCGTCTGTGGCTCACAAAACCCCAAAACCCCGGGTTCATCCCGGCTGCCCGCCCGCCTGCCTGTTCTCTCGATCTGTTTTTTTCGCTCTATCGTTGCCGTTCGCGCTGTAAGCGGAGCGAAAATTGGAGTAACCAGAGCGCCTTATGCGGCTGCATAGCGCCAAGGTTCCCGAGATTTCGCACTTGATGGTGCACGCCCTGACATCGTCCGGTGACATCGAAACCGAGTCACCGAAGGAGGTCGAGCTCGACGTCCAGGCGGTGCTCAACCAGTTCATCACGGACGAGCAGGAGGTCAGCGACAAGGCCAAGGACGTGCTGGCTCAACGCGGGCTGCCGCAGTCCGAACTCAACCGCATCAAAAAGCTGCTGGCCGACGAGCGTAAAATCAAGCTCGGCGAGGACGCCATCGATTACCTGCTCGACCAGCTGGTCGAGATGCTGATGCACTCTTCCAACGTCGAAGAAATCTTCGCCGAAGACTTCGAGTTGCGCCGTAAGCTGCGCGATCCACTGCGGAAGCAGGTCGCGCTCGACGTCGACATCGACACCGAAGTGCGCAGCAAGATCAAGAACTTGAAAGAGGGTACTGCGGTCTGGGAAGTGGAATACCGGCGCATGATGGATGACATCAAGCGTCGCAAGGGCCTGTAACGCCGGGATGCAGCCATGCGCAGCATGACCGGATTCGGCTGCGGCGAGGCGGAGCTCGACGGCAACAAGCTGACCTGTGAGCTACGCGCGCTCAATCACCGCTTTCTCGACGTCCGCGTCCGCATGCCGGACGAGCTGGCGTCACACGCTTTTTTCGTCGAGCAGCTGGCGCGCGAACGGCTGAGTCGCGGACGCTTCGACATCGGCGTGCGGCTGGAGGACGGCGGCGGTGTCGCCCGTTTCTCCCCCACGCGCGCCCGCGCCCTGTATGAAAGCTTACTGAAGCTGCGGGACGAGCTGGCGCCCGGTACCGAGGTTCCGGTGGCGGCGCTAGCTTCCCTGCCCCAATTGCTGGTCG
The DNA here is from genome assembly GCA_043752365.1 of Myxococcales bacterium. Taxonomy (GTDB): domain Bacteria; phylum Myxococcota_A; class Polyangia; order Polyangiales; family Polyangiaceae; genus PMG-095. The sequence continues at coordinate 1,353 of JAYUYU010000630.1, forward strand.
AAGCGCCGCGCACCAACAATCAGGGTCTCGAGGCCACGCTCCAGACGGCCTTCGCGGCCGCGCTAGCCCGATTGGACGAGATGCGCGCGCGCGAGGGCCACGCGCTCGGCCGTGAGCTGAGCGAACGAGTGCGAGCGCTGCGCGGCCTCTGCCAAGACGCCAAGGCGCTCAGCCAGGGCGCCGCCGAGCGCCAGCTGTCGCGCCTGCGGGAGCGGGTGTCCCGCCTGCTCGAAGGCGCAACCGCCAACCCCGACCCAGCACGACTGGAAACCGAGCTGGCCCTGATGGCCGATCGCAGCGACGTGACCGAGGAGATCGTGCGCTTGGCCAGCCATTTCGATCAGTTCGAGGCGCTCTTGGCCGATCCCGAGCCCATTGGTCGACGGCTGGAGTTCTTGCTTCAAGAGATGTCCCGCGAAGCCAATACGCTAGGCTCCAAGAGCCAGGACGTGAAGCTGTCGCACCTGGTGGTCGACATCAAAAGTCAGCTCGAGAAGATTAGGGAGCAGGTCCAAAATGTCGAGTGATAAGCCGCTCCTACTCATCATTTCGTCGCCTTCGGGCGCTGGCAAAACCACGCTCACGGCGCGGCTTTTGGCCGAGGTGAAGGGCCTGACCTTCAGCATTTCGCACACCACGAGGAAGCCTCGGCACAACGAGACGAACGGCAAAGAGTACCACTTCGTCTCACGACCCGAGTTCGAGCAGCTGATTGAAGCGGGCGCGTTCTTGGAGTGGGCCGAAGTACACGGCAACCTTTACGGCACCAGCCGCGCCGAGATTGACCGCCGCCGCGGTGACCGCGGCATCGTCTTCGACATCGACCACCAGGGCGCGCGGCAGATCAAATCCGCGGCCCCCGACGCCGTCGCCGTGTTCATTTTACCCCCTAGCATGGCAGTGCTGGAGCAACGGCTGCGCGGGCGCGCTAGCGAAGACGAAGAGACCGTGCAGCGCCGCTTCAGCGTCGCCAAGGGCGAAATCGCTCACTATGGCCTGTTCGACTTCGTGCTCGTCAACGCCGAGCTCGAAGAAGCCACCCGCAAATTGACCAGTATTTTTCTCGCCGAAGAGTGTCGCCGCAGCCGCGTCGCCGCGCTCGCGGAACATTTTCTCGCCGAAGGGCGAATGCGCTCGCAACCTCATTAGAGGCCGAGCCGACGTCCGCTGCCCCTCAGACCCGAAAGCTCGATCCATGACCATGTACGCTACCCGCAGCAAGGAAACCGCAGAACCCGTCCTGATCGTGGGCTCGATGGCGTTCGACGACCTCGAGCTTCCGAGCATCAACGCCAAGGACGTCGTCGGCGGCGCCGCGACCTACGCGGCCTACGCCGCCAGCTTGTTCTCGCCCGTGCGCATCGTCGCCGTCGTGGGCGAAGACTTTCCGAGCGCGGTGCTCGAAGAGCTGTCGGAGCGTGACGTGGACGTGGCTGGCGTCGAGCGCGCCAAGGGCAAGACGTTTCGCTGGGCCGGCCGCTACGCCCCGAACCTGGCCAGCCGCGAAACGCTGGACACGCAGCTCAACGTGTTCGCCGACTTTCGGCCGAAGCTACCGCCCAGCTTCGTCGACTCGCCGTTCGTGCTGCTCGGCAACATCCAGCCGCAGCTGCAGCTCGACGTACTGTCGCAGATCAAAGCTCCGCGCTTCGTGGCAGCCGACACCATGAATTTCTGGATCTCGGGCGAGCGCAAGAAGCTCGGCGAAGTGCTGTCGAAGATCGACACCTTGATGATCAACGACGAGGAGCTGCGTCAGCTCGCCGAGATTCACAACATTCGTCGCGCTGCCGCGGCGGTGCTCAAGCTCGGCCCCAAGCGCTTGATCGTGAAGCGCGGCGAGTACGGCGCGATGTTGTTCGACCAGGATGGCGTGTTCTTCACGCCCGCGTACCCGCTGGAAGACGAAGTCGACCCGACCGGCGCTGGTGACAGCTTCGCGGGAGCTTTGCTCGGCTACTTGGCGGCTAGCGGAACGCTGGACGGCCCATGCCTCCGCCGCGGCCTGCGGCTGGCCAGCGCGGTGGCATCGTTCTGCGTGGAGGGCGTCGGCGCCGCCAAGCTCAAGGTCGTCCAGCGCGGCGACGTAATGATGCGCCTCGAGGCTCTGCGCTCGATCACGAAGACCGGCGGCTAACAGCGCCGAGCGCGAGCGCGAGCCTTCCGCGCAGCCATCTACGACCCAAACTCGGGCTTGATCGAAGTACGGGCCAACGAAACCGTTCCCAAAACGCAAACGTTGATTGGCCAGGCACTGCTCGGCAACGGTGAGGGCCGCGCCTACGGCGCACAATTTTGATGCGACGCGCCGGCGCGGTCTGGTAGCGCCGCCGCAGCGGGCGCTACTCGATCGGGCGGGTTTGATGCCTCGCTGACGTACGAGCGCCCAGCGATTCGGCATTAAACAGTGTCATTTCGGGTAGTTGAAAACTGGAGTTGACACACCTACACTCCAACGAATATTGCCTATCGGATAGATAGAGTGATTCCACGCGTAGGAACACGTACGCGCTTCAGCGGGCGCCTCGCAGATCTGATCGTTCCCCAACTGGAAGCTTCGAATCAATGACCCCGTTCTCCTCCTTCTCACTCCCCTCGCTCGCTCGCCGGTCCCTGCTTCTGCTGACGTTGGGGCTGGGTCTATGCAACTGCAACAAGTCCTCCAACGCGGCGCAGTCAACGGCCGCCGGCTCGGGTTCGGGCGCGGCGCCAGTCGCCCAACCCGTGACGTTGCTCAACGTTTCCTACGACCCCACCCGCGAGTTTTACACGGCGTTCAACGCCCACTTTGCCAAAAAGTGGGAGGCCGAGCATCACCAAAAGGTGACCGTCAACCAATCGCACGGCGGCGGCGGAAAACAAGCCCGCGCGGTGATCGACGGGCTAGAGGCCGACGTGGTCACGTTGGCCGTCGCGTACGACGTCCAGCAGCTGCACGACAAGGCCAAGCTTATCCCCGCAAACTGGCAGTCGCGGCTCGAGCAGAACAGCTCCCCTTACGTCTCGACGATCGTCTTCGTGGTGCGCGCGGGCAACCCGCAAAAGATCAAAGACTGGAACGATCTCGCGCGCGAAGGCGTAAAGGTCATCACGCCGAACCCCAAGACCTCGGGCGGCGCGCGCTGGAACTACTTGGCAGCCTGGGGCTACGCCC
>JAYUYU010000631.1:0-11078 GCA_043752365.1 Myxococcales bacterium
CTTCAAGCCACGCACGAATGCGTTCGGATCGCCCTGCTGTGCGCCCGCGACGGCCTCGGGGAAGCGCCGCTTGAGCAGCTGCACGTAGTCGGTCGCGCCTTCTTCGGCGCTGCTGTACGCCCGGAAGTTGTCGACGATGCGCCGTTCGGTCGCGCCGTAGCCCTCGCGGGTATGTTGTGCGACTGACAAGCCACTTGGACCCGTGCCCTTGATGCCGGCGAAATTGTAGTTGTACATCGAGGCCCCGCTACCGGTCTCGTGGGCCCATTGCGCCGTAATCAGCGCCAAAGTTTTGTCACTTGGCGCCTCGCCGGTGACTTTTTCCCAGGCCGAACGCAGTGCCTCTTGAGCCTGGCCAGCGCTCAGTTTCGTGCGGACGACGGGCACCAAGCCCGGGGCTGGCGCCGTTTTCGCGCCTTCCAAGGCCAATTTGAACTGCTCGTCCGAGGCCTTCGAGGCCTTCGCCTCGGGCGCTTCGCGCAGCTCACTGACATTGACGGGAAGGATTGCAGCCACCACTGCCCCTCCATCGCAAGAACCCTGCCAAGGAGTTGTGGGTAGTGAGGATTGAGGATTGAGTCGAGAAACCCAGACTACAAACCCGCTCGGCCTCGTGCCTGACCCCTGACCCCCGACCCCCACCCGCTCAGGCTCTCTCGCACTCAATCCTCAATCCTCAATCCTCACGCCTCACAACTAACGAGGGTCCTCCGCCTCGGACTTTTTAATCGTCAAGTCCTCGAGCAAACTCATTAGCTCGGTCTCCAACCCTCGGTTGCCAAGCATGTTGATGGCCTGGTCAATCGAGTAGATTTCCTTTTTGCGCGACTGGGTCAAGGCGCGGTCCACCAGCCGAGCAGCCAGCACGGGGATCTTGGTCACCAGCTTGCCCACGTTTTTTCCACCAGCAAGCGGGTCATTGAGCGTGTGAAGCAGCTCCACGATTCTGGGCAGCTCCGAAAGATGCTTAATCGTGATCTTGCACTCGCTAGGGTCGACGATCAAAAATCCATCCGGCGAGGTCCGCATCTTTCGGTAAGTCTTGCGAAAACAGGGCCACAAGCAAGCCCGTCGCGCGGCCCCCACTCTCGCGGCCAAAAAAGGGCCTATCGGGCCCCGGCCTTGACGCCTCGGGAGTCAACGCGCTGACGCGGGGCCGCATTAGTGAGGAGTGAGCGATGCCGGAGTGAGTCCCACGTTCTCGACTCAATCCTCAATCCTCAATCCTCACTACCTACTTGGTCCAAGACTTGCTGAAGCGTAACCCGAGATGAGTACCGGCATTTGGGCAGCAGCCTCGGGGGCCGTCAGCAAGACCACCGCGCTGGACGTGGCGGCCGACAACGTCGCCAACGCCACAACACCCGGTTTTCGCGCCGAGACAGCCGTCTTCCGCCAAACCCTGGCCAACACGGTCGACAAGACGCGCGGTACGGAGTCACTGCACTACGCGATCACGCGCACCAACGTGCCCCATTTTCGCACCGGCCAAATCGTCGACACCGGCAAGCCGCTCGACGCCGCGATTGAAGACCCCAACGGCTTCTTCGTCGTGTCGACGCCGCAGGGCGAGCGCTACACGCGCGCTGGCAGCTTCCGCCTCACCAATGATGGCGCGCTGGTGTTGCCCGACGGTTCGCCCGTACTGGGTGACAATCATCGGCCGCTGAAAATCGACGGCACTCAACCCAACATCCGCATCGACGGTCAGGGCCAGCTCGTCGCGGGGGACGCCACCACGGGCGAATCGACGCTAGGCAAACTGCTGATGGTCAAGTTCAACGACCTGACCGGGCTGCAGAAGGAAGGGCACACCCTGCTCCGGGCCCTGCCCAAGGCCGGACCGCCTAGCGTTTATGAAGGTGGCGTGGCCGACGGCAGCGTCGAACAGTCCAACGCCAACGCCGTGGAAGGCATGACCCAACTCGTTACCTTGAGTCGCGAATTCGAAATGATCACGAAGGTGATTGAAGCCTTCAGCAACATCGACCGCAAGGCCGCCACCGAGATCGCAAACGCCCGATAAGCACGCGTTTGTCGGCTAAAAACGAACAACCTGCGTCCGATCTTATCAATCGAATGGCCGGAACTTCTCCGTGCGTTGACGGTGCCACTGGCGAGATGTCATTACCAAACGCATGCGGAACGCGACTTCCATTTTGCTGTTTGGGGCGACTGCCCTTGGTTTCACCCTCGTAGGCGCGTGCGGCGGCAGCAGCGACGGTAGTCGCGATGACGGCACCGCGGGCACGTCGACCAACACCACCGCCGGCACCAACGCCAGCTCCGCCGGCACCACCAGCAGCCTGGGCGGCAGCGCCTCGGGTGGCGGCTCCGCTGGCGGCGCAAGCGGCGGCTCCGGAACCTGTAGCCCCGTGCCCGGAGCCAAAAAGGGCGACGGCACCAACTTGGTCATCGATGACGTCGACGGAGCCAACATCATGTTCGCGCCTGGCGGTGTCGGTAGTGGCTCTTGGGACCTTTCGAAGGACACCAGCCTGATGGGTATGCTCACGCCGGCCGGTACGACGGCGCTGGCGCCCACCGACGGCGGCCACATGGGCAAGGGGCTCCATGTTCAAGGCTCTAAGCTCACCGGCTGGGGCGCGGCTCTGGCCGCGATCCTGAACGGCACGACTTCTTCGTTCGACGCCTCGGCGTACGGCGGCGTCGCATTCTGGATTAAGGGCACCGCTACCACCCAAGACGGCACGGACAAGCTGATGGTCCTGGCGCGCATGCCCGACGTGCTGCCCGGCGCCGGCACCTGCTGTAACGACAAGGTCTTGGGTTCCGAGTGTTACAGCGCTCACCGCGCCGTGGTTGGCATCAGCGCCGAGTGGACCGAAGTCAAGATAGCCTGGAGCGACTTCAAGCCGGCCACGTACGGCCTGGGTTCGACCCTGGCGCTCAATCCAAACCGCTTGCGCGACATCACCTTGTCGTTCAACCACGACGCGATGGCGACCACCGGCGACGGCACCAGCTTCGACGTCTGGGTCGACGGCATGCGTTTCCTATCCACGACCGAAATGGGCAACGTGACGGGCGGCAACACCGGCGGCAGCGGCAACGCGGGTGGTAGCGGCGGCGCGGCTAGCGGCAGCGGCGGCATGGCTGGCAGCGGCGGTTCGTAAGCCCTCCCCGAAACCGCGGCTTCAACGCCGGCGAGCGAAAGGATCCTCTTTCTTCGCCGGCGTTGCGGAGCCTGCAGCCGGACGCCGTTCGCTGGCCTTCTTCTGGTGCTCGCGCGGCAGCTCTTCAATTGAAACTTGCGGCACCGCGCTCACCACCTCCAGCGCTGCAGCCGGAGTCGCCACAGCGGACGCCGCCGCGTGCGCGTCAGGCAGAAAGTCCGCCCGCGCGACTTCGGGCTCGCCACCCGCGCAGCTGCGGGCCAGCACCCCCAGCAGCAAGAGGAACCCAAGGCCGCCGCCAATCAGCAGCAGTCGCGGGTTTCTCGGCGCCGCCCAGGCATCGCGCAGCGGCGCCGGTAGCCCGGACGCCGACACCCCGCGCGCCGTGGTGAGCCCCAGGCCCGGATAGCTGCCGCCCCCCAGCTGGTGCGCTGACACCGACGGCTCGAGCTCTGGCACCGAGAGTTGGGCGGCAGGACTGACGTCACCTTGCGCCAGTGCGGCGTACGCCAAGCGGACCTCGGCTTGCATGGCGCGAGCGTCTGCGAAGCGCTGCGGCTTGGCATACGACAGCGCTCTATCGATGAGCGCGGCCGCCCGCTGGTCCAAATCTGCACGCAGGGTCCTGATCGCCCGCGCTGGCTGGCTGACGGCCATTGCCAAGGTCTCGTTGACGGTCTGCCCTTCGTGCACGTGAGCGCCCGTCAGCAGCGTGAAGAGCGTCGCGCCGAGCGCCCACAGGTCCGTCTGACCATCGACCTCGTCCCAACGCCCTCGCGCTTGCTCGGGCGCCATGAACGCTGGTGTGCCCATCGCCGCACCCGAGACCGTCGTGCTGGAGACGCCCTTCAGCTCCTTAAGGCGACCAATGCCAAAGTCGAGCAGCTTGACCACACCGTCACGCGTCAGAAAAAGATTCTCGGGCTTGAGGTCCCGATGCACGACGCCCTTTTCGTGCGCTGCCGCGAGCGCGTCCAGCACCTGATCGGCCACCGCCAGCGCCTCCTCCAGCGGTAAGCGTTGTCCTTTTCGCCGCCAACGTTGCTCGAGCGTCTCGCCGTCCAGCAGCTCCATCACGGTGTACGCGGTGCCGTCCTCGGCAACGTCATCGTCATCTACCGTCACCACGCCGCGGTGGCCCACGGAGTTGGCGAGGTAACCTTCACGCAAAAAGCGCTGGCGAATCGCGGCGTCCGTCGAGAATTCGCGGTGCAGCATCTTCACGGCGGCGCGCTTCTGGTTGCGGTGAGTCGCGGCGTACACGCACGCCATGCCCCCGACGCCGAGCAAGCGATCAAGCCGCCATTTGCCTTTGATGACGGATCCGATGCGCGCCTCTGCGCGCTCAGTGGCGACCTTGACGTCAACGGACATGGCAAGCTCCCGGCGCGGCAACAGGCGCGAAAAGCCACACCGAGGCTAGCACGGACTTTTGCCACTCCCCATGTGGGCAAACGGCGCTCTCGGGCTCTCCCTCGACTACGCCCAACTACGGCGTCACCACGCAAGACTGCAATGGACTCCCTCTCAGGAGTGAAATGCGGCGGCAATTCTGCGCTAAACGCCACGCATACAAGCGGCCTTTGCCGTGTGCGACGGCGAGCCTTTATGAACCCCCGTGTGCGGACTCGCTTGACGACCCGCGGGGATTAGCATAACGCCAGAGAGTCGGTAGGCATGGCGCGCAGTCTTTGCGCGCGCGCGGAGGGACCGGTCGCAGCGAAAGAATTCTCGCGGTGAGCCGTACCTAGGAATGAAAGTTCGTAAGTGACCCTTGCGCTAGCGAGAGTCAGAAACCAAAAGAACGTATCCGTTCGGTTGCAGACGCACCCGAGACGAGCACGAAACGCATGTGTGAGGCCGTAAATGTCAGACGTTGAGCGGATCTTCGACCGCTTCATCGACGCCTTTGCTGAAGACTTGCTCGAGATTACCCGGGCATTCATCGATGTCGAAATGGAGCGCGCCTTGGCTGTCGCCGAGCGCTCCAACACCAAACAGACCAAGGCCCAGCTTCGAGCCCAAAAGAAGGCCCAAAGTATCGCTGCCAAGGCCCAGCTGAAGGTCGACCAGCAGCGCAAGCGTGAAGCCAAACGCGCCGCGCGCATCGCCGAAAAAGAGCGCATCAAGGCCGAAAGCATCGCCGAAAAGGGGCTGCGGCAGGTCGAGCACGACCGCTTGAAGCAACAGCGCATGGCGCTGAAGCACGAGCTGGAAAGCGAGCGCCGCCGTCTGCGCGAGGCGACCCGCAAGCGCCCCGTGCGCCAGTTGCCATTGGACTTCGACGGCCTGCGCGTCCCCAAGGCGCGCCGCGGTGTCCCGGCCGCGAACTCACCGCCCCAGCTGTTCGTGCACAAGCGCAAGCGCGACGGCCAAATCGAAAAGCTTGCGCGCAACGACGCCGGCGACGCACCGGCGCCGGTCACGAACGGCGCCGCTATCGCCCCGCCCGAAGCCTTGGCGCCCGCGGAGTAGCGGCGCCTGCCGCTCCCGGCGGAACGCAAAAAGTCTCGCGGTTGAATCCACAGCCCCATAGACTCGTCCCAGGGCTGTGACCATGAGGGCGATACCACTCGGCTTGGTGCTGCTGGCTTTGGGTTGTGGCGGGACCGAAAAGCCTGCCAATCCAAGCGCAAGTGGCGGACACGCCGGGTCGAGCACTGGCGGCTCCGCGGGCGCGCAGGCAAGCGGCGGCAGCGCAGGAAACAGCACACCAGGGGGGTCCAGCTCCGGCGGCTCCAGCGGCTCCAGCGGGTTGCTGGGCATCGTGTTGGGTGATTCACCGGCCGAAGCTTGTATCGCGTACGCGCTGGCTGTCTGCACGCGGCGCGACGAGTGCCGGGGCCAGTCCGGCGCCACCTGCATTACCGCGACGCTCGGCTGCCCCGACCTAACGTTTTCGCCTGGGGCCACGCGAACGGTCGAGGGTTTGCAAGCGTGCGCCAAAACCTACGCGACGCTGCCGTGCGATCAGGTCGGCAGCGATACCCTACCGCCGTGCGTGACGCCGGGCACGCGAGCGCGGGGCGAGAAGTGCACGTACGCTTCACAATGCGCCTCGCTGTCGTGTTCGGGGGACTCCGAATGCCGGCTTTGCGGAGTGTTGGGGCGGGTCGGCGACAGCTGCGCGGAAGACGACGTGGAGTGCGTGACCGGGACGACGTGCAACATCGACACCGTCAAGTGCGAAGTCACGACCCCCGTCGTGCTGCCGATGTCGGGCCCGAACGAGGCCTGCGACTTGGATGGCTTTTGCGTGCAGGACTACTACTGCAAGCCCAACGGCACCGGCCGCGGCACATGCGCGGCACTACCGAAGGCCAACGAGGCCTGCACTGATAGCAGGTGCTACGTCGGCAACTACTGCGCCGCGGACTACGTCTGCCAGGCCGTACCGGGCTTGAACGAGGCTTGCGGGCGCGACGCATTCGGCAACCTGTCCTGTGGCAACGACACCATCTGTCACGTCGCTCCCGACAACATGAGCGGGACCTGCCGAGCTCCGCCGACGGCGGGCGAGCCGTGTGTCGTCTCGCCCGCCAATCCCACGGGCGGATTTTGTCCTTCGCCCCTGCACTGCGACCATTCCACGACCCCTGCGCTCTGCAAGCCGCCAGGTAAGGGCGGTGACCAATGCCTCTCCGTCAACGACTGTAGCGGCGTTGCCACGTGCGAGTGCCCAGACCGGCTGGTTTCCTGCGAGGTGAAGCACTGCGTCGAGCTCCGCTTCGCCAATCAAACGTGCACCGCGCCAAGCACGCGCTGCCACTCCGCCTTTGAATGCACGGCCGGCGTCTGCAAGCCCCTCACCCTCCGCGGCGACTTCACTCAAGCCTGCGAGCCTTAGCGCACAAGCGCGTCTGCAAACCCGCGCATACGCAGCCGCTGCACGCTCTGACCCGCTCGCAATCTCGAGCGTAAAGAGCCGTTACGGAGCGAGCTCGCGCACAGCGCGAGCCAGATCACCCTCACCCGACCTTGGCACGATCAGATCGCGATCAGCCACGGAAGACCGGAGTAGAAAAAACCCGGCGAGGCCGGGCGCCCGACTCCGCCACCAGTCACCACTGTCGCACGACATCAATGCGAAGTGCGGAGGTGACCAAGACAAACAAACGAACGCCCCGGCTGGGAGGGGCCGGGGCGTTCTCACATACCCAAACTACGAACCAGAACGCCGAGGCGTTCTCACATACTCAAACGAAGGTCAGTAACCAGTACCGTAACGTTCAGCTCGCGGCCTTGCGACCGCGGCTGCAGATTTCAGCCGTTCTGGCGGCGTTGGAAGGCGGGCGTGTCCCAGTCAGTGTCGAGGTTCGACGGGAACGTGATGCGGTCGCGGACCGGCAACGACATTTGACTGTCGCGGCTGCTGCCGGCGTGCACCTGAATCGAAGGAGCTTGCGGGCGGCGCGTGGAGAGCGCCGGCAGGGCCTCGCGCAGCTCGGGGCGTGACGACATTTGCGTGCGTGGAGCCGGCACGACCGAGCCTGCCGAGCTCTGCCGCTCGCTGGGGCGTCGAACCTCGCGCGCCATTTCGACGGGAATTTCGGCATCTTGATGCTGAAAGCCCGTGGCGATGACGGTCACCTTGAGCGTGTCCGACATTGACTCGTCGATGCTGGCGCCGAAGATGATGTTGGCGTCCTCGTGCGCCTGCTCTTGCACCAGCGAGGCCGCTTCTTGAATTTCGCGCATCTTCATGTCGGGGCCGCCGACCACGTTGATGAGCACGCCCGTCGCGCCTTCGACCGAGATGTTGTCCAGCAGCGGCGAGCAGATGGCCTGCTCGGCGGCGAGCCGCGCGCGGCCCTCGCCCTTCGCGCAACCGGTTCCCATCAAAGCCCGGCCCATGCCGGCCATGACGGTGCGCACGTCGGCGAAGTCCACGTTGACGATGCCGTCGAGCATGATCAAATCACTGATGCCCTTGACCGCCTGGAACAGCACTTCGTCGGCCTTGCGGAAGGCTTCCACGAAGGTCATGTCCGCGTCCGCCAAGCTCATCAGCTTCTCGTTGGGGATCGTGATCAACGTGTCGACGTGCTCGGTCAGGGCGATCAGGCCCTGTTCGGCGCGGCGTGCGCGCATGCGGCCTTCGAACGCGAACGGCTTGGTCACCACGCCGACCGTCAGCGCACCGGCTTCGCGAGCCAGCTGCGCAATGACGGGCGCCGCGCCGGTGCCGGTGCCGCCGCCCATACCCGCGGTGATGAACACCATGTGAGCGCCGCTCAGGTGATCGTTGATCTCGTCGTAGCTTTCCTCGGCGGCGGCACGACCGACTTCGGGATGCGAGCCTGCGCCCAATCCTTCGGTCACGTTGACGCCGAGCTGGATGATCCGCTGCGCGCTACTGAGCGAGAGCGCCTGCGCGTCGGTATTGGCGCAGACAAAATCGACGCCGTTCAGTCCGGACGCGATCATGTTGTTGACGGCGTTTCCGCCGGCCCCGCCGACGCCGAAGACGACGATCCGGGGCTTCAGTTCCGTTGCCTGAGGACGAACGAGCGATAGAGACATGTTAGCACCGACCTGGTTGACCCGCCCCATCTCCACCACTGCGTTCCCCGCCGAATCGCAATGGTTATGAGCGCGTTAAGGAAACACCCCAACGCCTTAAGGAGAGGTTACCGGTAGCGTGAGTCGGACACGTTTCGAGGCTTTTCGTTAACCTTGGCCGCCGGCGCCGGTCGGTTTTCCACAGACGACGGCCCTCAGGGGCCGGACGAACAAAACTATCCGACAAAAGAAAAAGGGCGGCTCTTGCGAGCCGCCCTTTCCGTCAAACCCGAGGGTCTGTTTCTTAGAACGGACGATAGTTCAGACCGAAGAAGAACCGCGTGCCGTAGGGATCGAAGTTCGAAGCCAGGGACGAACCGTTGGCACCGTTGGAAATATACTGAGCCTGCTCGGCGTCGAAGGCGTTCACGACACCCGTACGGATCGACAGTTCATCATTGACCCGGTAGCGGACCGTGAAGTCGTGACGGGCGAAGTTCCCGGTGTCGAGTTCATTGGTCGACTGGAAGTCCAGGTTGTTGACCAGGTCACGCCGGTTGACGAGATCCTGGGCGGTTTGCCAGTCCATGGTCCAGTTGACGCTCCAGGTGTCGTTCGGCGTGTAGGTCAGCGACGAGGTGAGGCGAACGCGGGGGTAGAAGACCCCGCTGCTCAGCTCCGTGAAGGCGGCCGCATTGGCAGCGTTCAGGAACTGCTTCTGTTCGATCAGCCACAGACCGCCGACCGAGTAGTCCAGGCGACCCCAGTTTAGGCCGAACTGCTCTTCGAGATCGAGCGAGTAGCGGGCCGTGAAGTCCAGGCCGCGGGTCGACAACTTGGCGTAGTTGATCGAGCCCTGGATGAAGCCGCCGACCGGATGGCCGGTCGCAGCACCGACATAGAAGCCGCGTCCCGGGTTGGGGTCACGACGGAAGATGGTGTCGCAAGCCGCCTGGGTCAGACCCACGCTGTTGACGCAGTTGTTGGCTGCGGTCTGGGCTGTCACCGAGGCGATAACGTTGGTGATCTCGATTTCGTAGTAGTCGAGGATCAGCGTCAGGTCCGGGAAGAAGCGCGGCTCGATTACCGCCGAGACGGTGAAGGATTCCGACTCTTCCGGCTGCAGGAACGGGTTGCCGCCGTTCACGCCGGCGACGCCCGACGTGTAGGTCGGCACGAAGTCGTCCCCGTTGCCCGGCGTGGCCCCCCCGAAGTCGAAGGTCAGGGCCGTGCCGTTCGCGGTGTTGTACTGGTTCAGAAGCGTCTGACAGTTGGCGATGCGGTTGTTGCGGATTTCCGTGTTGGTCTGGCCGACGATGTTGGTCGTGGCGCAGGGATCGTTGAAACCGTTCGCGAACGTCTGCGTCAGCGGCGAGAAATTCTCCGCCAGGTTCGGCACGCGGATCGAGGTGTTGAAGCTGGTCTTGAAGGCGATGTCCTGGATCGGACGGTAAACCAGGTTCACGCCATAGACTTCCGTTTCGCCCACGGTGGTGTAGTCGGCGAAGCGATACGAACCGCTGAGTTCGGCGTATTCGCCGAGCCAGCTGTCACGCAGCAACGGGATCGACAGTTCGGCGAAGGCTTCTTCGGTCTCATACTCCGCGCCCGGGAAGTCCGCGCCGGTGTTCAGGAGCAACAGGCGGTTGCCGGTCGAAGCCGAACGACCCACGCCCTCGGTGTACTCGCGGCGGTATTCCGCGCCGACGGCCACACCCAGCGGACCGGCGCCGAAGAAGTCCCACATCTGGCCGGAGACGAAGGCGAGGCCCTGCTCCTGCTCGTTGGTGTGGGCGACGAAGATCGACGCGCCGACGTAGTCGAGGGCTGCCTGGGACTGGTTGCCAATGCCGAAGATGTTCAGCGGCTGGCAATCTTCCAGTTCCCGCGTACCTTCCGGCGTGGCCGTGAACTGACCACCGCGCAGGCGGTCGAAGTTCGTGGCCGAGCCCAGTGCGGCGTTGAGCTGGATACGGCAGACAATTTCGCCCGGGGTGCCGTTGACAGCACCCGTGCTATCGACGACCGCGTCAGCGGCATAGGCGAAGCGCATCGAGTCCGTGCCGGTCTCGATGTTCAGGTTGCGGGCCTCGCCCTTAACATAGGCGACTTCCCAACTGATGTTGTCGACGAACAGCAGGCTGTCGACGTCGCCGGACAGTGAGGCCACGTAGCGTTCGACCTCGCGGGCGTTGTCCTGGCTGCGCTGCGGGCCGAAGAGGGAGTGGCGAGCGCGCGGGTTGGCGACGGTTCCAGTGGCGACCGAGCCAGTCGTGGCCGTGGGCGCCGTATAGGTCGTCATCATGTTGCCTTCGATCGCCGCCCGGACGTTGGCCGGCAGGAAGGCGTTGTCGGTGCGAAGGTCGAACTGAGTGTTGGAGCGTACGTTGGTCGAGTCGGTCGGGCCGTAGGTCTGGTTGTTGATGAAGGCGTCGTAGA
>JAYUYU010000632.1:0-4493 GCA_043752365.1 Myxococcales bacterium
CCGTTGGTGATGGCGATGCTGTAGGTCCCGGCGACGTCAGCTGTGAACTCGTCGCTACTACCGCAACCACCCAGACCCAGCAGCGGCAGCCAAATGATCAGCAATTTACGGATTGAGCCCAACATGCCTGGCAGATTAGCAATCAGCATGCCGCGGCTGCCCAAATTGGGGGTAGCGGGCGTTCAGCGCAGCCAAAAATCCAGCCGCGCGCGAAGGCTGCGTAAGGGCCTTGCGCCGGTGGTGGCGCTTTGCACCAGCGGCTCCTCGTCGAAGGTCAAATCGGAGCGAACGCGACTGAACGCGGCCAGCACCTGCTCCCCCGCAGAGTCGGCGGTAGGCAAGGCGGGCCATTCGGGGGCGTGCGCGGTACCGCGCAGCGGGTCGGAGATGCCTTCGGGCGATAGCCAGTAGCGCCGGCCATCCGGCGTCAAAGGTGCGGTCCCGAGGTAAACCCGCGAAAGCTCAGCGCTGCGCTCCGCCTTGTGCGCGCTCTCGGGCACGCCACGCAAGACGGCTTCAGCGCTCGCGCGGGCATGCCTGGCGCCTTCTTGCGCCGCAACCGCCAGCACCCAGCCGAGCAGCGTGCGCAGCGACCCCTTCTTCGACGGGGCCAGCTCGAATACGATTTGCCCAGCCTTCGCCTGCGCGGCTGCGGCGACCGCCGCCTTGCCCTGAGCCGGCAATTTGCCATCCAGCGCCTGCTCAATCAGCGTGCGCATGACCGAGCGGTTGAAGCTGAGGAGTAGCGCGTCTCCCGCGATGGCGTAGTAGAGCGCAGCTTCGTGACGGCCGTCGCGACCCAAGACGCGCACTACCTCCGTCCCCCGGTACGACGCGAACGGCGCCCATTCCACGACGCCGGGAGCCACGCTTTCGACCATTTGTCGGACCGTGGTGAGGGCGACGGCCGTAGCAACACGGCTGCGCAGTCCCACTACAGCGTACACGGGAAGACCTGGCAGCAGGTCGATGTCGTCGCGCGGTGCATCGGCGCGCGACGACTCCTCGGCGGAAGCCGGTCGCTCGATGGTGTCGCGCGTCGACTTCGACAAGCGCGACGCCACAAGGAGCTCCGCGCGATCCGCGAAGCCGACCATGGCGTAGTCGCCGAGCCAGTCGAACTGAATGTCGGGGCCGCGATTCGAAAGCAACGCCAGCAACCCCGACAGCTCGTGACGCAACGGCGACTTCTCGCCGATGCCCAAACTGAAGCGAGCGCCGGACGCTAGCTCTGGCGGGGAAACCCGGCCGTCGCCGCCGAGGTCGAAACGTGCGGCTTCGTCGTTACCGACTAGCGGCAACACGCGCATTTCGGCGTGAAGACCGCGACCGTCGCCGCGCCTAGCGCTCGAAAGCCGCAGCGCGATGGGATCGATGTACTGGGACCAACGCCGTTGATACTCCTGCGCGAACTCGGCATAGCTATCGCGCTCGGCCGCCGAAACCTTATTGACCTGTGGCATGTCGAGCAGCGGTTCGAGCGCCGCGGGCGTGCCCCACGCCGAACGCGGCGCCGTGCCGGGCGTCCAGTCGATGCGCCCGCCTCCTTGGTGCGAAAGCTCATTGGCCGCCAGCAGGCCTGAACGAAGGAGCTCGCCTTTGTCGGCCGGGCTCTTGCCGTGGACCCAGCCGAACAGCAACGCCGCGACCGGAGCCGCCGTCAGCTCCGCCAGCGCGACCTGGCGACGAGCCTCGGCAATTTTCTGCGCGGGTCCAACCACCGTCTCCACGAAGCGATCGCCCAGAAAAGCCAGAACGTCGGCCGGAACTTCGGCGTCGCGCGCCAACATGTACTGAAAGTCGAGCTCATCGGCGAGCTTCGGCGCTTTGCCCTGAATTGTCGAGATGACGCGCTTGATAGCGGCGGGGCTGTTGGAAACGAGCTCCAGCTCGCCGACGACGGCGTGGTGTTGGCGCACGCGACCGTTGAGCGAACGGGCTACGTCCACGGCAACACCCTCGTGGCTGAAGCTGCTGCTTTGGGTGCCGCCGTGAGCCGCGCCGTGCGTAGCCAATGCCTTCAGCAGCGCGGCCCGAAACAACAGCGGACTCTTCAACCTGAACACCAACGTGACGTCACTGCCCTCGTGCACGTAGGGGTCGCTACCCATTAGTGCAAAGTCTTGGACGACCTCCGGCCCGAGCACGCGCGACAAGTCGCCGGTTTCGACGCCCAGCTCGGCCAAGTAGCGCGGCAGCGACCCTCGCTCACTGGAGGCGCCGTCCAATGCGTCCGCCGCGGGCGCGCCAAAGTCCTGAACGAACGACAGAATTTCGGTGAACGCGCTAAAACTCTTGGCGCGCACGAAGTAGAACTCGGCCGGTACGGCGGCGGCCAGCGGCTCTTGCGGCGTCTTGCTACCGAGGCGCTTGGAAAGTTCTGCCCAAGGATGTCGCGCTAGTTCGGGCGGTTTGAGCTGCGCTATCGGGAGGCCGCGGGGCTGCTTGTTGGCCGACAGGATGTTGCCCCGATGCTTGGCCAACGCAGCTTGGACCGCCGAACGCCCCGAGAATGTAGACATCAAGTCGACGAGCTCGCTACCGCGGGACCGACCCCAAGTTTCGTTTGCCGGCGCCAGCTTGTAACGTGCGCGCAGACGCTGCGCGGCCGACGTGCCGAACACGCCGCCCCCGTCGGCCAGGTACTCGACGGCAGCCGCCGCCCACTGCCCTGGCAACTCGGGCGAAACTGGGCCGCTGGGCGCGGCAGCCCTGAACCGGAAGTGGTGGCCCGGCTGTGCGCCGAGCGAGGGCGTGTAAGCGTCGCCCATGATTTCGGCGCCGAGCTCCGACTTGGGGCGACGGAGCCAGAGCACCATTTCGCCTGCGTTGCGGCTGACCAGCTGAAACGGGGCGCTGCTGCCCGTAATGCGCGCCTCGGTGCGGAGCCAGAAGGAGTCGCCTGGTACCTCGGCCGCGAACTCGGGCAGCGTAAGCTCGAGCAACTGCTGGTCACCGTCCACGACGTGGCGCCGCACTTTGAGCAGCAGCAGCGCCTCGTGCTCGACCGGTTGGATTCGGCCGGAGCGAAGTTGAAAGCCCCCGGGCTCGGTCTCTTCGGCCAGCTGCGGCGGTTGCGCGGGTACGACCGCAACACTGGGCGTCGCTGCCGGCGCGGCTGCGGGCGGCGCCGCTGGTGGGGTACAGGCGCTCACCCAAACTGCGCCAAAGACCAAAGTCCTGTTCAACAGCCGTGAGCGCGACATCAAACGCACAACGCTAGCACGGGCACTTTCTGTCAGGGAACGAGCACGAATTTTCCGATGCTGGTCCCGCTTTGCAAGGCTCGGTGAGCCTCGGCGGCATCCGCGAGCGGGAATTCGGTTAGTGGCAACGGCCGCAAGCTACCCATTTGCAGCTCACCCAACATGCGCGCCATGGCGTCGGTCAGCATGTCGTCCTCTTCGAACAAATAAGAGAGGTTGAAACCTACGACGCCTTTGTTGACGTTCACCATTTCGAGCGGGTGAAAGCGCGGCATACGCAAGTAGTCCCAAGCCAATTTCAGCCAGTTGGGACGACCGCTGCCGCGGGACAGCATGCCGCTGAAGCCATACACGACTAGTCGCCCGGTGGGGCGCAGGTGCCGGTAGCTCTGACTCAGCGTCTCGGCGCCGTTCGATTCGAGCACGTAATGCAGGCCGCCTGGAGCCAGGCGCTCGACCTCGGACCACAGCGCCTGCGTGCTCTTGTCGATGACGTCGGCCGCGCCGTAGGCAAGCGCGACGTCGCGCTTGTGACTCGAGCCGACCACGCCGATCGGCGACAAGCCGTCGGCCTTTGCCAGCTGCAGCGCCGCCAAACCGACGCCGCCTGCTGCCGAGTGGACGAGCACCCGCTCGCCACGTCCGGGGCGCGTGCGCAGGATCTCTCGCAGCGCGTAGTAGGCGGTCAAATGCACGGTGGGGAAAGCCGCGGCTTGTGCGTACGACAACGCGGCCGGAATCCGGAACAACTGTGAGCGGGGCACGCAGATACGACTGGCGTAGCCGCCGAAGCGCGTTACGCCGAAGACGCGCTCGCCTGGCTGCAGATCGCTGACGCCCTGCCCCAGCTCGAGCACGTCCCCCGCGACTTCGAAGCCCGGCGTGATCGGCCAGCCTACGTATTTTTTGGCGGATTCGTACAGCCCGAGCCGGATCACCACGTCGGCAAAGTTGACGCCGGCTGCGCGTGTTTGGAGCAGAACCTCGCCCGGCCCAGGCTTCGGCTCCGCCGCGTCCACCAGCAACAGCCGCTCGAAGCTGCCAGGCTTCGCGATCGAAATCTTTTTCACGCTCAGAGCCCGCTTTGCTCGATCCAACGCTGCGGTATCGTGCCGAAGGACAACAGCCAGTCGTTGTAGCGCTTCAGCGACCACCCGCCCTCGTCGACCCTACGCTGCTTGAGCCTCATCACCTCCATCTTGCCGATCAAGTAGCTCATCGGCACCGTGGGCGATGCGGTGTACCAGTTGACGTCACCCTCGGCGCGGCCGCGCGTGAAGCCGACGT
>JAYUYU010000633.1:0-4493 GCA_043752365.1 Myxococcales bacterium
CGCAGGGCGGACATCTGGTCAGTGGGAGTGTTGTTGTTTCGTTTGGTAACCGGCAATCTGCCCATTGACGGCGAAACTGAAGCAGTTGCGCTGGGTCGATTGATCTCGATGCGCGAGCCTGCGCGGCTACCTGCGGGCAGCCCCGCAGTGTTGGACGAAATCATATCGCGTACTTTGGCTCCTGCGCGTGGCGAGCGCTATTCCACGGCGCTAGAGCTCAAACAGGCCCTGGAGCTGGCTTTGGCCGAGCTCGCCCCGGGTAGTAGCCATGAGGCGATCGCCTCCTTCTTCGGTCCCGTTCTGGTCGACGTGGCATTGGCCCAGAGTCAGGCGCTGGCCACGGCCGAGGCCGCAATGGTGGGAAGAGATCACGCGAACGAGCTGGCTGGTGCCGGCCCTCCTGCGCAACCCGCTCCCGCGCTGCCGGTCGGGCGTGGGAACCACGAATCCGGAGCGCGGTTGCACTTGCCTGCGATCGCCGTCCTGGCGGGGAGCAGCGCTATCGCGGCGTTCTTGGTATGGTTCAGTTCCGGAGCGCCTGCGAACAGCGGGCGTCAGCCGATTGCTTCCCCATTGCCTTCAGCCTCCGAACAACGTTCGCTAGCGCTTCCTGCTGCTGCGCAATCATCGGCTGTGGCAGTCCCGCAAAGCTCGCAATTGCTCCCGCCAGCTGTCCCGCTCACCCCCGATGCCTCAGGTAAGCCGGCGGCGGCTCCACGCGCGAAGAAGGCGACGCATTCGATTCGTCCCAACTCGGGCAGTAACCCTCGCGCGCTCGACAATCCGTACAAATCCCCATGAGAGCCATCGCGCGATCCATCGCTTGTCTCGTGCTGAGCCTGAGCATGGCGCCCACCGCGCTGGCCGCGGGCCAGGCAGAGTCGGAGGCAGCGCGCCGCTACGAGCTCGGACGCAACGCATTCGAGGCCGGCCGCTTCACCGAGGCCGCGCTCCAGTTCCAAGCCGCGTTGGATGCGGTACCTCACGCGGTTGCCGCGGTCATGGTGGCCGATGCATGGGAACGAGCGGGGCGGCTAGATCGAGCGGCGGACGCTTGGGTTATCGTTCCGGGAACACCCGGCGTGACGGCCGAACAGTTGGCGCAGGCGCAAGAGCGTGGCGCGGCGCTCGAACGACTCGTTGGGACGCTGATCGTGACGTCCACGGGTCCCGCACGCGTCCAGCTCGACGGCGAGGTCGCGCGCCCTACTCCCGCCCGCCTGCACGGAGAAACAGGGTCGCGAACTCTAATCGCAGTCTTAGGCAATGCCGAGCAGCGCCGAGTCATCCAGCTGTCGTCAGGACGCGTCCTGGAGGTGCATCTAGTCGCGACAGCATCACGGACTCTGGCCCCGACGGAAGCCAGCGACCCTGTGCCGGCGGAAGCAAAGCGTTGGTGGACCACGCCGCGCGTGCTCGGTGCGAGCCTGATCGGGGCCGGCGTAGCGAGCTTAGCCGTGGGCGTCGCCTTTGGAATATCGGCAACCCGCACCAAAGACGAGTTCGATCGCGCGCCCTCGCCGGCTCTTCGTGACCGGGGTCTGGCGCAGGTTCGCTTCACCAACGTGGGCTTGCTAGCCGGTGGGTTGCTGACGTTGGGCGGAACCGCATGCCTGGTGCTCGCTCCTACGCCAGAAAGCTCACCCACAGGAGCTGTAGTCGCCGGCCGCACGACTCGACAAGGGTTCGCTCTGCGCCTTGCCGGAACGTTTTAGGCGTGAGACCCGTGTCGGCGGGAACGAAGACAGTCGTGGTCCCGCCTACACGCTGAACGCGAGCGCTTCGTCAAAAACAGCTGCCCGATTGGCAGAGCTTGCCGGCGGAGCAAGCGTTGCCGCAGGCGCCGCAGTCGCTGGAGCTGGTGCTCAGATTCACGCATGCTCCGGCGCACGACGAGAAGCCGCCCCCGCAGGTCGTCGAGCAGCTACCCGCAGCGCAAGTCGAACCCGGACAATCGCTATCGCTCGCGCAGGCCGCTGGCAGTCCCGCCTTTGCCCAGCGCATCAAGCCGTCGAAAAGGCTCCAGGCATTGGTATTGAAGGAGGCCGGAGCTCCCGCCGTCGCGAACCAGCCGGCCCGCCTTGCAGCGGCCGTCGTCCCCGACAGCAAGCTGCCTTTCTCGAACGAGAAAATCGTAGAGCGGCTCACGTCGCCCGCTACTGTCGCAATCCGCACGGCGCTCGCCACGGGTTTGCCCCATGCAAAGGCGTGCGGGGAAGACGTCACCGTAACCGTTACATCGCCCGTCGGTGCGCCCGGCGCGCCCAGTAGCAACAGGCTGCTTTGCGACGCCGCTGTGCCGTAGTTGGTCGCTACGGCATCGACGAAGCCCAAGTCGTCGAACAAGGCCGACTCCAGCGCCACCACGGGCACTGGAACGTTGCGCAGCTTGGTGTTCACATCGGCGCTGGTCACCGATTCCGAGATGACGACCACCTTTCCGCCCGCGTCGGC
This sequence comes from Myxococcales bacterium, assembly GCA_043752365.1. GTDB lineage: Bacteria > Myxococcota_A > Polyangia > Polyangiales > Polyangiaceae > PMG-095. The sequence goes on from JAYUYU010000633.1 coordinate 2,455, forward strand.
AGCCGTCACCGCGGTGCCAGTGCGGATCGTCACCGTGAAGCCCAGGCTTAGCAGTCTGTTGTGCAAAGCAGCGTCGCCGGCTGCCAGTGCAGCGCTTCCCACGACGAGCAAGGCCGGACTGCTGGTCAAAAACTGACTCTCGAAGCCCACGCTTTCGTCCCCCTCGGTCACGGAATCGACCGGCTGCACGCAAGCGCTGCCCACGAGGGTGACGAAGAGGAGCGAGCCTAACAGCTTGGTTTCCATCCTCACAGAACCCGCGAGCGCCCAAGAATGAGCAAAAAAGATCGAGCGCGGCGAGAATTTAAAGGAGCATCCGATAACCTAAGCTCAGGCTGAGCCCACCGGTGCTGGTCTCACCGGTGGCGACGTGATCGAGGTTGGAGTACTCGAACAGGAGCTCCGCCAGCAGCGCGCCCGGGCCCAACTTTAGCTCGCCACCGACCGGGATGCCGACGCCAACCGCCGTCGACTGCTCCGTCGTCTCCTCGATGGTGGCGCCGCCGGAGCTACCTTTCACGGTGCTACGCAAGAGGTTGATGCGCGGACCGACGCCGGCGAACGGCACGATGGGCTCGAGCGCGGTGAAGCGATACATGACGACGGGCATGAACGCGAGCTGCTGCTCGGTCAGGTGCCAATCGTACCTGGCGCCGTTCACGCGGGGATCTCCGGTCTTGGTGCCGGAGCTCTTGGGTGCGGCGAAGTCAACATCTAGAGCGAACCCGAGGCTGCCCTTTGCTACGGGAAAGAAGTAGCCGAGCTCGACGCCCACCCGAGCGTTGGGCGAAAGGCCATTGAAAGGAGCGATGCCGCCGACCTTCGCTCCGAGCAGAAAACCTTTCTGCTTTGCGGCCTTCGGGTCTGGTTCAGGACTGGTGCCGGCGTCCTGTCCGAACGCTGTCATCGGGGCGAGGAGCGTGAAGGCGGTAGCTAGGGACGCTAAAAGAATGCGCATGATGATCCTCTGTGGTCTCGAGCTGGTTACCAAATCACGAGCTCAGTCGTTCGGCTCGCCGCGTCCGTTGCCGTCTGGCCGCCCACGAGAAAGATGAACGAGCTCTGAACGGAGCTTCCGAGTAGGTAGCGCTCCTGTGTCATGGTGAGGGCTCCGCCGTTCCAGGCGCCGGGGGCCAGCGCCGGTGGTGCGATTGGCGGATTAACGCGACCGATTTTAGCTGAAGTAGCACCAGAAGAAAAAGCGGCCTGCGCGCCACCGAACGTGAACAGCTGCCCGTTCGCGGAGCAAACTCCGTAGCCTGCGAGTGGGTTGTTGAAGTCGAGCGGGACGTTGTTGATGGTACCGAGATCACCGCCCGCCAGGACCTTGCCGGCTTCGACCGTCTTTACACTAGCGCGGGCGGCGTCGATGCCGCCGCCCGCGTAGACGAAGGTGTCGGTTGCCGCGATCAGCGGCGAGGTCGTCACGTCGGCCACCCAGGCGCCGAGTTGCCAGCGCCCGCTGTTGAGTGCGTTCGCACCGGCCGTCCACGTGCCTTGCACCGTCTGATGCCCGTTGCCAGCGACCTTTAGCGTCAGAAATTCGTAGCTCGCCAGCTCGGCATTGTTCCCGTCCAGGCCCGACAGGGCATAGACGTAGAAGGTGCCGGGCGTCGCCGGGTCCGGCGCGATGGCGCCCGCCGCGCCCATGCGACGCTGGCCCAGGGTCGGGAGCGTCGCCCATTGACCCGTGTCGCCGAGCATCAGGGGCTTGGCAGTGCCGGGCGTGAACGTCCCGTTGTCCGTGAAGGTCAACGCCGCGGTCTCTTCGAGCAGCACCTCACTGCCGGGCGCCGCGTCCACGGCGGCGCTGCGGTACACGCGATAGCCGGTGACGTTGGGCAGGGCGGCGCCTAGAGCATCTAAGGGGGCGCTCCATTTCAAAACGACTTGGATCTTTTTGCCCGGGAAGCTCGGCACCTTGACGACGAACTCGTCACTAGGCAGCGATTCGCCGCTGGGATTGTCGAGGTCAGCCGCGCTGAATACGGCTGAGACTCGATAGAACCAGTAGCCAGCATCGAGGCCTTGCGCGTTCG
>JAYUYU010000634.1:0-11050 GCA_043752365.1 Myxococcales bacterium
GCGCCGCTCGGTTCGGACGAGCTCTCGCGGCCCCGGGGGGCGACGGTCAGCCCGGAGGCCAACGCGCCCGAGCCGACCTGGTTGGAGCTGCAAGCCAGCGGTGAGTACGCGCGAGCGCTCGAGCAGGCCAAGCGGCTTGGTTTCGAGCAGCTGGTCGGCTCGCTACCGTGCGGCGAGCTGGGCGAGCTTGCGGACGCGGCGCGGCTGGCGCGAGACGCCGTGCGAGCTGAGCGCGCGCTGCTCCAACTGCGAGCTCGCTGCGGAGCGTCACCGTCAGGTCTGCGCGCCGCTTTCTTGCTCGGGCGGCTGAGCGACGAGCAGAGCCCGGGCCAGGCCGCGAGCTGGTACGAAAAATACCTGGCTGAGGCACCAGGCGATCGCTTTACCGAACAAGCGCTCGGGCGTTTGATCTCCGCCGAGCAGCGTGCGGGGCACGCGGATCGAGCCAAATCCGCGGCCGTTCGCTACCTGCATGTGTATCCGAGCGGCGGCTATGCTGAGCTGGCGCGATCACTCGTTCAGCCTTGACCCGACTCGCGGTTCGCCGCTGGCTCGCTCTACTCTCAGTCGTGTGGCTGTGCGCGCCACGTGCGGCGCATGCCGACGAAGGTCGAATTCTGCTGGTGTCAGTGCCGGCGGCCGAAGGTGGCTGGCCGCCGGCTGAGAAGCGCGCGCTGGCCGAGCTTGCCGCGATTGGCCTCGACGTGCAGTGGGCAAACGCGCCGGAGCTTACCGAGTGCAGCGACGACGAGGCAACGCGCGCGGCCATCCGCGCCGCGGGCGCGCTCGGCGCGCTGGAGTTGCGTTTGCAGGGTGGAAAGCGGCGCGAGCTGCGAGTGTGCGTGGTGGAGCTGGTGACCGGCAAAGCAACGCTCCGCCACCTCGAGATCGCGAGCGATTTGCCGCCCGCTCAGGCGGCCCTGCTCGCAGTCGAGCTGGTGCATGCGTCGCTTTTGGAAGTTCGGGCACCGCACCCCTCGCGCGGCCAAGTGCGCGCGCCGGCCCGCGTCAAAAGCTCCGTCGATCAGCAGCTCGCTCCCCCGCGCGTGCCGTGGTTGGGACTGAGGATCGGAGCTGGTGTGCTCGGAGGACCGGGCGGAGTATCGCCCAGCGTGGCTCCGACCGCAGGCGTCGCCATCTTGCCTTTGCCCCGACTAGCGCTGGAAGCCGACGGTGCGCTCGGCGTGCTGGCGGGGACCGCGTCGCGCGCGGATGGCAACGCCGAGGTGCGGCTAGGGCTTGGCCGCTTGCACGCTTTTTACGCGCTGCGGGCGTCAGGGCGGGTGCGGGTGGCGCTCGGCCTCGGCGCTGGCGTGGCCGTGGCCAGCGTGACCGGGCAAGCTAGCAGCCCTTTTCGCTCGTCGAGCGGTGTCGCGACAACCGGCTTTGTCTCCGGTGCCCTGAGCAGCACTCTGGCCCTATCGACGAGCTGGCGCGTTCGCTTGGACTCGCACCTGGGGTGGTCGCCGGCGCCGGTGCGAGTGACGTTCGTCAGCCAGCCCCCCGCGGAGCTCGGCCGACCGTTACTGGACGCCGCGCTCGCCGTCGAGTGGCTCGCACTGCACTGACGACTCACGCCTCGAGCACGATCGGCGCTGCGCCGTTACCGAAGGCTACTTGTGGCACACCGAGCGCGGTGAACAACGTGAGGTACAGATCTGCAATAGGGCGCTTGCTGACGCGAACGTGCCGGCTGGCAGGCAAGAGCCCGTTCTGGCCACCGACCAGCACGACTGGCATGTCGAAGTACGAGTGCTCGTTTCCGTCACCCATCTCGGAGCTGTGCAGCAAAATAGTGTTTCCCAGCACGGAGCCCGAGCCCTCCTGAAAGGACGCAAGTTTGGTTCCGAGGTACGCCACCTTCTCCACGTAAAAGCGGTCGATAGCCGCGACGCGCGCCAGCTTGATGGAACTGCTCTCGTGGTGTGACGTCCCATGATGCCCGTCGCCCTCCGGCACGCCGGGCACGCCAAAGCCATACTCGCTCTCAGCCTCCGCCATCATGAAGGTTACGACGCGCGTCGCGTCGCACGCCAACGCCAATGCCACGACGTCCAACATGGCTTCCAGCCGTCGTGGATACGCTTCGTAGGTATCCAGCTTGTCCGGCGGGCTGCCCACGCACCCCGGACCCGAGGCGACTACGCCGCCATTCGGCAAAGCAGCGATACGACCTTCCAGCTCCCGGATCGCGTTCAAATAGGCGTCCAGCTTCAGGCGATCGGATTGACCGAGCTGCTTTTGGAGCGCCGTCGTGCGCTCGCTCACGTGATCGAGGATGCTCTTGCGGTAGAAACGCAGCTTAGCCAAGTCCAAGTTGACCGGCGGCGTCACCGGCGCCGCTGCGCCGGCGCTCGTTGGTGGCGGCATGCCGGCGAACAACCGATCGAAGGCCCCGCGCGGGCTTACCTCCGTCGGTTTCCGCTGTCCACCCTTAGCGTAGGACATGGCCCAAGCGGTCGAGCACGGCAGTTCTTCACAGACCTGCCCGGAGTTGTTCGCAAACTCGCCCGAGCTCATGTTCCCGCCGAGCTCGAGCGATGCGAGCGCGGTTTTTCCGCGCCACGCCTCCGCCAGCACTTGGTCCATGGTCTCGGCGATCTTGCTACCGTCGGGGCGAACGCCAGACAGCAGCGCCGTGACGCCCGCCAGGTGTAAATTCACGGCCGGCCCGGCGACGTCATTGTGAACGCCGCTCACGACCAGCAGCTGCTCTTTGAGCGACAAAAGTGGCGCGAGCGATGAAGGCAGCTCGAAGGCGGGGCCCGTCGCGCTCGGCGTCAGCTCTTTGACGTTGCTACCATTCGGCTTGAATAGCACGACCAAGCGCCTCGCCGCCTGAGCCGCTTGAGCGGCAGCCGTGCGCCCGAGCATGGGCTCCAGAAACGGTAGGCCGACGGCGATGCCGCCGACGCGCAGCGCGGCTCGGCGCGAAAGCTTGAGCTGACGACTCACGGCGGGTCTCCTTCTGCCTGGCCCCGGCGGTAGGCAAAGGCGGGTTGATGCAACACGTTCAGAACCAAATCTTTCAAGCCGTTCGTTGCGGGCGCAGCGCTCACGCAGCTGGGCTCGCGACCGATGGCGTAGGTGAAGACGCGCCGCTCAGCGCATTCGGCGACGCGCGGATCCTCCGCCAAGCCAGCTTGTAAGCCCTGTACGGTCGTGAAACTTGGCCCGCCGGGCAGGGCGCCCGAGGCGTCGATCGGTCGACCATTTTCGTATGTTTCACGGTAACGCCCCACGCCGTCGAAGTTTTCGAGGCCAAGGCCGAGCGGGTCCAGAATTTGGTGGCATCCGGCGCAGCTCGGGTTCGTGCGGTGGATCGCCAGCCGTTCACGCTCCGTTTCTGCGGCCTCCGCCGCCGCCGACAGCGTGTCCACCATCGGCGGCGGTGGCGGCATCGCACCACAAAGTAGCTTGGAAAAGAGCCACTTACCGCGTTTGACCGGCGAGGTGCGGGTCGCCGCGGACGTCAGGGTCAACACCGAGCCGTGTCCGAGGATGCCGCGCCGCGCGCCCGGCGGCAGCAACACCTGTTCGAGCTCGGTTGCGCTGGCCGCGCCTGCTGCAGGCAAGCCGTAGTGGCTGCGCAAGCGCGCATTCACGAACGTGTAATCCGCGGTCGTGAGCACGGAAAGCGGTTGATTGTGCGCCAGCAGGTCGCGGACGAAGGCCCCCGACTCTTCTGCCATACTACGCCGGAGGTCTTCGTCGAACTCCGGAAAGACGCTGGGATTGGGCTGCACCGCGTCGAGCGACGTGAGCCCCAACCAGTACGCACCGAGCCCGTCCGCGAAGCGCGCTGCGCGCGGGTCCGCGAGCATGCGTGCGGCTTGCTGTTCGACGGCGTTCAGCGTCGAAAGCTGGCCCGCGTCGGTGAGCGCCTCGAGCTCGCCGTCGGGCGGGCCGCCCCATAGCCAAAAGGCTAACCGCGCCGCCAATTCATGCTGTGTGAGCGCGCGCACCGGCGCCCCGTCCGGGTCGGGCTCCACGCGAAAAACCAGCTCGGCGTCGAGCAACGCCGCTGTGACAGCCAGCTGAATTCCCACGTCCAACCCGTCGCCTTGATCGAGCGCGACCTGCACGAGACGCAGGAAAGAGTCGCGGTCCGCCGCAGATAGCGGCCTGCGTAGCGCGCGCCGCGCAAAGCTTGTCACGATCCGCTCCGCACAAGCTCCACCTTCGACGAGCAAATCGCAGACCCGGAGCTTGTTCTGGGGCTGAACCGTCGCCTCGCGCTGCCACGCCGCTGCCACTGCGGCAGACACGATCGCCTCCAATTTTTCGAAGCCGAGCGCACTCACGTTCGCCTGGGATGCGAGCAAGCTGTCCTCGTTGGGCAACGCATTGGCGGGCTCCGAGGTCTCACCGAGCAGCTCCTCGAAGGTGCGGTTGAGCTCGCTACGCGCCAATCGGCGCATCCCCACGAAGCCGGGATCACTCGAGCCGCAACTGTCGACACTGGGCGGAGTCACCGCTTGTCCGGGGGGTGCTCCAGCGGCTGCTGCGGCCCCAGCGCCATTGTCGGGACGGTCGCCAGCAACCTGGGGCGTACAGCCCACGCCCTGCGACAGCGCCACCACCAGAGCCCATTTCATTGCAGGTTTCATTGCGGCATGGCCTCGCTTGCTTACGGACTGCCGGTGCCCTCCAAACGGATCAGCTTTGTTCGTCCCAGAACGAGGCGAGCCCAAGAGCAAAAAGTTGAGCCGGTCCGCGTCGCTCAGGAGTCCGTCATGGCAAGCAGCGATGAACTACACATTCGGCATCGTGACAGCGCTGGCACTCGCCGCCTGCGCCGGGGAGCCCAGCTCGCCCGGCGCACCACCCGGCACGGCCGGCGGCTCGTCATCGGGAACGAGCGGCGGCCCCAACGCCAACCCAGGGCCCGTTAATCCTTCCAACTTGGAAGAGTCGTGCACCGTTGACGCCCCCTCGCCGCGGCGCATCCTTCGCCTGTCCCCAGAGGAGCTCCTGCAGTCCTTTGCCGCGGTAGGGCCGATCGACGCCGCCCAATTGCCCGTGGCTCTACGCGGCAACGCCATTCCAGATGCGCCCGCCACGGGTTTGGCCGTGACCCGCGACTTTCATCGCGACGCAGACCAAGTCGCGACGGCGCTGGCTACTCGCTACTCGGCCACCCTGCCCTGCGCGGTAGCTGAGTTCGGCGCGGACAGCGCGTGCACCGTGTCTTTTCTGAAAACAGAAGGCGTCCGCCTGCTTCGCGGTAGGGTCGACGACACGCTGATCGCCAACCTGGGCACCTTGGCAGCGAGCGTCGCAGGCCGTTCCGGTGGGCCGACGGCGCTACGTTATGTGCTCCGCGGACTGCTCCTCTCTCCCGCCAGTCTGTACATGACTGAAGGTATGGACGGCGCGAAGGACAGCGCCGGAAATACGGTACTGAGCCCGGTCGAGCTGGCGTCCTACCTCTCCTTTCGCCTCAATGGCCAGGCGCCCTCCGAGCAGCTGTTGAACGCGCTCAGCGCAGAGCCGGAGCTTACCGCGGCCACGCTTGGGGGCATCATCGCTGGCGAGCCAGTCGCAAGCAGCGCCGAACTCAGCGCACGTTTTCTGACCAGCTGGCTACAAGTCGCGAGTATCAGCGGGCTGTCGCGCGACACGACGCGACACCCCCAAGCCAAGCCAGCTTTCTTGCAAGCGCTACAGGACGAAACGTTGCAGGCACTGTTGGGGCTTGCGAACGACGCCGGCGCAAGCTGGTCATCGCTGATCGAGAGCCCACAAGCTTCCGAGCTGCTGGGCGACGCGCAGTCTCCGGGTTTCGCGCGCTGGGGACGCCCCGGCGTGTTCGCGCTGCCCGGCATGATTGCCCTGATGTCGGCAGCGGACCACACCAACATTCCGCGCCGGGGTCGGTTTCTGGTGAAGAACCTGTTCTGTGAAACCTTGCAAAGTCCGCCGCCCGGAGTTGCGGCGCAAGAGCCGCGGGGAGTGCCCGGAGAGTCAGAGCGCGCGCGCTTCGAGCGCGTGGGCACCGTCCCGGGTTGCAATGCTTGCCATGCTCGTCTGCACCCGTTGGCGTTCGCGATGGAGGCCTACGACGAGCTGGGCGCACCACGCTTGGACGACGAAGCGGGTAACGCGGTGGACGCCTCCTCGATGTTTGCAGTTCAAGACGGTCAGACGCTGAGCTTTCAGGGCCCGAGCGAGCTGGCCGCTGGTGTCTCCGCCGACAAATCCGCGCAAAACTGCTTCGTCCTGCAGACGTACCGGTTCGTCGCGCGGCGCGACGAGCGCGGCACCAACGACGCCTGCTTGATCAGGGACCTTGCCGTACGCGCGCGCGCCGGTGGCCTGAAGCTTCGAGACCTGGCCGTGGACACCCTGGCCGCGACGGCCCTGGCTCCCCGCGCCGACTAGCTATTTCGTTGGAGGAAAAACATGGCAATGACGACGACTTCCCGCCGAGCCTTCATGCGCACGTTCGCCGGCGCCAGCTTTGCATCGATCATGATGCGACACTTCGTGAGTGCTGCCGCGGCCGGCGCGTTCCCGATCCGTTTCCTGTTCGTGTTTACCCACGACGGGCGCCATCAAGCCGGACGTCACACTGGTAAGGGCGCCGCCTTCACGTTGGGCTCGACGTACGAAGCGCTCGAGCCCTGGAAACAGAAGCTGCTGGTGCTCGAAGGCCTGAAGATTCCGGACCATGTCAACGAAGAGCACCCGAACGGGCGCTGCGCGATGTTGACAGGCCTGCAATCAACGGAAAAATGGACAGCGAAGGGCATCTCCATCGATCGACTGCTAGCCACCGCGCTCAGTGCGGGAGAATCAATTTATACCGGCACCACCGACCCGGGCGGCTCCAGCACGCTTGATCCGGAAATTTCCTGGCACGCCGCCGGTATCCCGAACAAGAGCCACATCAGCGGCGACAAAGCCTTATTCAGCGCGCTGTTCTCGGGTATGGCCGTCGGTGCTCCCACGCCGACTCCTCAGCCCGTCGACGACGGCGCCGCCCAGGCAACCCAGCAGAATGAGCTCGCGCTCAATGGCTTTCTCAGCGACGAGGTGAAACGCTTGGAGCAAGTTGCGCCAGCCGAAGAGCGCGAGAAGCTGCGTCTTCATCTGGAAGCGCTCAGCCAGCTGCGAGCGTCCATCGACAAGGGAACGAGCGGCGGCGGGGGCGGTCCGGTGCTGGTGCCACCCGCAAGTTGCAACGAAGCTCCCAGTCTAACGGCTAGCGCGCAGATCGATCGCAGCAACCAGGTCATCGCGCACGCTTTGGCTTGCGGCAAAGCTCGCGTCGCTGTGCACAACATCGACGGCTACGACCCGCACCACGAGTACAGCCACGACGCGGACGCGGGCTCTGCCGAACCCCTGTGGTCGCTCGACCGCGTGTATAGCCAGCACATCGCCAACCTGCTCGGCTACTTGGACGGCTTCGCGGAGGGCGACGGTACGCTGCTCGACAACACGATTGTCGTCGTCTCGAGCGAGGTCAGCGGTAGCTACGGCGGCGACCTGCATGGCACCGTCGACCTGCCCTTGCTGCTAGCGGGCGGTAAAAACGCCGGTATACGCAATGGCGAGCGCGTAGTAACCGCAGGCTTTTCGAATACCGAGCTGTACCGAGGCATCGCTCAGGCCATGGGCGTGACCGACACCAATGCGTTCGGCGACCCCGCACGCGCCCAGCCACTGGCGGATATTTTCCGCGCCTGAACAAAGTCGCTCCACGACCGCAGCACGTTTCCGAGGCCGAATTCAAACTGCGAGCGGATTTGCGCGTCTACCGCGTGCTGGCGCCGCTCGAGGCCCACCCGTGCAGAAATCAGCGCTAGTCGAGGCTAGCCGAACTCTGTCAAAGTGGGGCGTGACGTCTCGTTCGAGGCGCCGCGGAACGGGGACTCCGAGCCTATGCGGTTTCACGCCTAGCTTTATTGTTGATCGGTAGCGTAGCGTGCGGTGAGACCGCGCGTCGCCCGCAAGGTCGCAGCGTGGAGAATGGCGATGGCGAGCCGCCGAGCTTAAACGCCGGCTCGGGCGCCAATACCGGCCAGGGCGGCGGGGCGCCATTGGCAACGGGTGGCGCTCCCGCGGCGGGCGCCCCCGACGAGGACGCGGGCGGCGGCGAGGGTGGCGAGCTCTCGCGGGATCCCGAGTATCGCTTCGTGATTCTGCCTCCCCTACCGCGACCCGACCTTTTGCCTAACCCGAGCGGGCCGCCGGGCCAGATGAGCTACGTCACCGAAATTCAGGCCATGAGCGCCGATGCCAGCGTGATCGTTGGTATTTTGCATGCGACCGATCCGTCCGCGGTGATGCGAGATGACGAGGTCTATTGGACCAACCTCGCGCAGCCCCAACGGCTTGGCACTGCTGCAGTGGCCTATGGGCTCTGTCTCGCCGAAGACGGTTCGGCAGCGCTGTTCCCCAGCCTCAGATCGCCCGAAATACTGCGCTGGACTCGCTCCGAAGGAACAGCCTCAGTGCCAGTGACAAGCCGCTATTCCCCAGCCCTCAACGGCTGTTCGGCTGACGCCCAGCGTGCTGCGTTCCACGGCGGACGCATGACTTTCGACCAACCGTACTACTGGCAACAGGGGGACAGCGCCTTGACCGAGGTCGAAATGCCAGCCTCAGGCATCGACTTCGTTCAATTTCAGGTGGCCAAAGACGCGGGACCAGCAATTTTAGTGGTATCGGTGCCCGTTCCGCCAGGCGTCAGCGGCTTGCGGCCTTACAGCTGGACGCGGGACATGGGCGCGCAACCGTTGCCAATGCCAGCAGGTGAATCTTGTGATGTCGGCGGGGCGAGCGGTGACAACGCAGTCCTGACGGGCCAGTGCGATAGTGGGAGCTTCATCCTCAGGTCGGGCAGCTTGACCATGCTCGAGCCGCAGGCACAAACCTTGGGAGTTAGTCGCGACGGCCGCACCGTCTTGGGCTCGGTGACGGACCCAGGGGGAGGACAACGGTTGGTCTCGTGGCAGGGCGGTGCAGCCCAGCAGCAGACGAACGCGGTGGCGCAATCGTGGCAAGTGGCAAGCCTTAGCGCAGATGGACTTTCGGCTTACGTCACGTCGACCGTCGAAGGAGCCCAGCCGTCCACGTTCAAATGGACCGCCGATGGCCGAGTGACACCGCTGCCGCGCCGCACCGATTACGAGCAGACAGTCGTAAGATTCGCCAACGCCGACGAAGGCGTAGCTTTCGGATACGCCAGCAACCCTAGCCAGGACTCCGACCTGGACGACCGCCTGGACGACCGCATGGTGATTTGGGACGCCTCGGGCCTGCGCGACGTGGAAAGTGAGCTCGAGGCCGCCGGCGTTTGGCCTGAAGACGTCAGCTTAGCTGGGTGCGAAGGCCTGAGTGTGAGTGGCAAGTCCATTTTCATCCAAAGTTCGGCGATTGTTCCTGGCTACATTCGGTACACCGGCGTCGTCCTGGTTCTGCCGCGGCGCTAGCAGCGCAGGCCCGGCATTGGCAGCCTTGGGGCCTGTCAGATCGCGAGATTTCAGCCCGAGACTGACGTCCAGCCGCAGTGGGAGTGCAGAAATCGGCACTAGGCACGGACCGCCCCGAGGCATAACAAGGGGGGCGATGAACGTGGTCGGTCGTGCGGCAGACCACGATTCTAATTGCCTACCTGGCGATGGCCGCTGGGGTACGTGCACCGCTTTCGCACGTGGCCAACCAGGTGTTCGTGGATCTGGTCAAAAAGTGATCGCGGACATGTTCGGCATGGCGCTAGGCCCCGCACCGGCTGCTTGGTCGACGAGAAACGTATTGTAACCAGAGCGGCTTGGGTGGAGGGGGGCCCCGATGGCGCTCACGGCGGTGCGACGAGCTCCCGCGCTGGGGCTTGCTGTGCCCGTGATGGCTCCGCTCAACCCGCACCAGCGATCCAATTTGACGCGGCTGTAGAGCTTCACGTCCTGCCGCGTGACGTCTAGGTAAGCATCGCTGGAATTGAGCGGCAACTCCGCGACTTGCCACTCGCCAAGATTTTCCGGATGGTGGATCACGATGTCATACGGCAGCTCGGTTTCGGTCTGGAAGCGGCCCTGTGCGTCAGTGACCAGCTCCTCGCCCGCGATCTCGATCACGGCTCCAGCGATCGGGTATTCATCGAACGTCACCACTTGCCCCGCAACACGCACCACTCCTGCACCTCCGCCTCCTTCCTCAGCGGCGCCCGCCAGGCGTTCACCGGATTCGTTCCCACCCTCCGCCGCCATCTCGCCCCGACCTCCCGAGCCAGCTCGGCCGTAGCCACCGCCAGCATGACTCCCACCACCCGTCTGCCAGGTTGAACCCGCCTGGCCCTGATCTTGTTGCGGGCGGCGCTCGGTATTGCCGCATCCGACTATCAGCAACGTCGTGATGCTAGCCCTCCCGAGGGAGCGCCCCATCGAAAGCGTGGCCTGTCGCAGCATCGAGTCGCTCAAGAGGGCCAGGCGCATGATTACTTTTAAGGCGTTGGCTGCGCGCCCGACTAGTGTCGATTTCTGCACCCGTGGTTGGCCGGTTCCCTCGTCCTTGGGCTGCACCGGCGAGAGTGGAAGGTCGAGCAGGCGGGCGGGGGATATGGTAACGAGGGATTCGTGGCTCGCTGTCGCCGCGTTTGGACTCTGGTGTGTCGCCGCGAGGAGCTAACGCGTGATCGATGAGCCCACGCGACGTGAAGAGCGCTCGGTTCAGTCAGGCAGGCGCTTGCGTGCCCTGTGGGACGGTGGAAGCCTGCTGCTGCCTCTGCCCGTGACGGGCAGCCTGAGCGTGGGGCGCGGAGAAGGGAACCCCATTCAGATTCCGCTGGCCTCCATTTCTCGCTCGCATTGCATTTTGCACTTGGGAGATACAATCGAGGTCGAGGATACGGGGAGCTCGAACGGCACCGAGCTGGGGGGCCGCCGGATACTGCCGCGAGTCAGAGAGGCATTCCCGCCGGGCGTGGCGCTGGGCGTCGGCGGGGCGATCTTGATGGTGGAGATCGACGCGGCCGAGAACGCTGCCGGGGTGTCAGCCGTCGATGACGCCATGGTTTGTGTGCCGGGCAGCGCGTTCGCGAACG
>JAYUYU010000635.1:0-24922 GCA_043752365.1 Myxococcales bacterium
ACGCTAGCAACCGCCATATCCTCGCCCTGGCGGGGTTTGTAGAAGAGCTGGCCGGCGGTTTCGTCCAAGTAGAATTCGCCCTCGTTGTCGAGCAGCTCATAGGCGTTCTCGACCCAGCTTACCTGCTTGAAAGGCCACCAACCGCCGGCCGGCACATCCTGACTGAGCTCCCAGCACGGGCTCTGTAGGCGCACGTTGTTGCCGACAATTGACTCGACGGGGCAGCGGTAGTGGCGCCAGTCGAGCTCGCCCGAAAGCTCGATCTGCATGGGATTCTTGAAGCTGGCGAGCGCGGTCGTGTTGGCCGTAAACCCGTGCTCATTGCGGGTCATGCCGTAGTTGTCTTTGCTGCGGGCCCGGATCGCGCGCCGGCCATTGACGAACAACTGGCGTGAGCTGAGGCCTGGCGCCAAAGCCCGAAAGATCTGCTTGTTTGCGTCGAAAAGCTCGAAGCCGGAGATGGCGCGCCCGCCGCTCAGGACCGGGGCTTGGGCGTCGAGGTTGCGATAGATGACGCTGAAGCCGCCGCTCCCGGAGTCCTGCGCTATCAACTCAAGGGTTTCGCTCAGCCAATACATGCCACCCGCCAAGCAGACTTGAAGGTCCTCCGTGAGGTTGGCGTTGATCGTGCGAACCTTGTCCCGGGCACCGGTCAGCGAGCAGGGCACTTGAGCCGTACAAGCAGCGCCCGCACCGTTCGGAGCAACGTAGAGGCCGCAGCCATCGCTCGGTCTGAGCGGCTCTGGCGGGCCGCCGCCGCTCCCGGCCAACGCAGAGGTACCCGCGCTCGGCCCGTTGCCGCCATGGTCCGCTCCCCCACCCACACCACCCACCGCGCCGGCAGAAGCCCCGCCGGTCACGGTCGAAGCGGTGCCCCCGATTGCGGAACTATCACCGCTCGCCCCTGTCACCTGACCGCCGGACGACAAGACCGCGCCGCTCGGCGCGCGAGGGGCATCGGTACAGCTCAGGGTGGTCGTGCCCACCAGGCCCAACGTCGCTGAAAGCACGCGGAGGCGGGCTCGATGCGCGCGCCTCGACGACGTGGACCGGCAACTGACTGTGGCGCGAAGACTCAACGGGTATTTCATGGCAGGCCGTAGTGCTGGCTCGGCCTAGCAATCGCCGCGCCAGCCGGCGCCTCCCGAAGTGACTGCTGCAGCCTCGGGTTCGCGAAGGCCCTGTCTCCCTCCGCGCAGCGCGTCCGGCGAACACCACGGGTTCCGGCTGGACACAACAGTGTCCGCCGGCGAGCCGCGCTTCCTCACGGCACCGGTGGAACCTTGCCAGCCCGTTGGACGCCGCGCCGCCCTCCAGACCCGCTAGCGGTGCAGCGACGGGTTTTGCCGATGGGGCACACGGGTTGCAACGGGCCTACGTCAGATGCTGACGCTTCTCCGCCTTCCCCTGCTGCTCTGGGCGAGCACCGCTTGCACAGGCGCGATCGGCGACCCCGGGTCGGAGCCAGGCAGTCGTGGGTTTCCTCACGGCTCTGGTCCGGGCTCCGCCGGCAGCGGCGCAGCCAGCGGGAGGGGGGGGGACGCCGCCTCCGCGACCTCCGCCAAGGTAGTGATGCGGCGCCTCACACGCCGGGAATACGACAACACCGTTCGCGACGTGTTGGGTGTTCAGGAAACGCCAGCCGCTAAATCCTTCCCGCCCGAAGAGACCGCGCTCCACTTCGACAACAACGGCGAGGCGTTGGCGTTCCCGCCGACGCTGGCGGATCGGGCGCTCGCCGCCGCCGCGTCGCTGGCCAAGTCCGTGTCGAGTGCGCCCGCGCGCTTTTCCGCCTGCGCGAGCACCTCCAAAGACGAGGCGTGCGCTCGCTCAGTGATTGGGGCCCTGGCTCAGCAAGCCTACCGACGACCGCTCGAGCCCGCGGAGCTCGAGCCGCTCTTGGGTGTGTATCGCACCGGAGCAAGCCGGGGCTTCGAGCACGGCTTGGAGCTTGCCGCGACCAGCGTCTTGATCGCGCTGCCCTTCTTCTATCGTATCGAGCGAGGAGAGAACGTCGAGCAAAGCGCAAAGCCCGCCAGCGTGCGGCCGACTTCCTGGGAGATGGCCTCGAGGCTCTCGTACCTGTTCTTGGGATCGAGCCCCGATGCGGCTCTCCTCGAGGCCGCGGCCGCGGATCAACTGAAGGACGCCAAGGCGATCGAGCAGCAGGCTCGACGGCTGCTGGCGACTCCGGCCGCCAAGCAAAGCGTCGCGCACTTTCACCGCCAATGGCTCAGGCTCGACGGCATCGCGAGCGCCGCCAAGGATCCCCAGCTGTTCCCGGCGTACTCCGGGGAGGCGCCCGCGACGCTGCGGCGCGAGGTTGAGCTATTCCTCGAGTCAATCGCGTTCGGAGGCGGCGGCTTCAAGGACCTGCTGACGGCACCGTACGGTTTCGTCAACGCGCAAACAGCGCCGCTCTATGGCGTATCGGCGGCTGCCAGCGCGCCCCTGGAGCTCGTTCGTACTGACTTCGACAGGGCCCAGCGCGCGGGCTTCCTGACACTCGGCGGAACCCTGGCGATGCTGGCGGATTTCGCCAAGACCTCCCCGGTGCAGCGCGGCGTGTTCGTGCGCGAGAACCTACTGTGCGACAGGTTGCCGCCTCCGCCGCCGGGCGCAGCCGCTACGACCGCGGACTCCGAGCCCGGGCTTACGCGGCGGCAGCAGATGGACCGTCACTCGAGCGATCCGGCCTGCAGCGGTTGCCATCGCCTCATCGATCCCATCGGCCTGGCCTTCGAGAACTACGACGCTGCGGGCCAATGGCGGACCAGCGCCGACGGACAGGCCATCGACGTGAGCGGCAACGCTCTGGGCACCTCAATCGGTGAATTCTCCGGTGCGGTGGCGCTCGCGCAGCGCATCGCCGATAGCCCCGAAGGACAGAGCTGCTTCGTCCGCCAACTGTTTCGCTTCGCGAACGGCCGTGGCGAAGACAACGATCAGCCGGACATCCAGCGCATCGCAAAACTCGTGGGCGAAGGAACGCCTGACTACTCGGAGGTCTTGGTGCAGTTGACTCAGAGCGAAGCATTCTTGTTCATGCCGAAACCGGAGGTGCTGCCGTGAATCGGCGCGGCGGGCTGGGTCGGCGACGATTTCTACATGGCGGCGCCGGGGCGCTCATCGCGTTGCCGCTCCTCGAAGCCTTCGGCATGAGATCGCGTGCCGAGGCGCAAGCTGCGGCATCCATCAAGCGCTTCGTGGCTTTCATTCAGCCCTATGGCTGCTACCAACCGCACTTTTGGCCGCTTTCGCCGGGACAGGCAGCCCTGCCCTACGACCACCGCTTCGAGGAAGCCGTAGACGACCTGGATCCCACGATTTGGCGGACCGGACGCACCGCGCTGACGACCAGCGAGTTCGAGCTCGCGCCCTCCTGCGCGGCGCTCAGCGAGCACAAGTCCGACCTGCTCTTCCTGGAAAATCTGAACAACCCCGTCGCGGGTCACTGGGGCAACGCGCCACTTCTAACCGGCGTCGAGAACCTCGGGCAGGACGAGAGCTCCCGCACTGCAGGGGGGCCCAGCGTGGATCAGCTGATCGCGAAGGCCATTGGGCAGGAGACGCGCTTTGCGTCGCTCGAGACGGGCTGGCTCACCGGCGACGGCGTACCGCAGATGTCGAGTTGTACTTGGTACGAAGCGGCTCGCCCGGCGGCTCCCCAGCAAGACCCCAAGAGCTTTTTCGATACGGTCTTTGCCGATGTGCAATCGAATTCGGCAGAGCTCGAGGCGATCTTGGCCGACAAGCGCTCGGTGCTCGACGCAGCGCTGGGCGAGGCGCAGCGCCTCCGCCAGTCGCTCGGCAGCGCCGATCGCGAAAAGGTCGATCAATATCTGGAATCCTTCCGTTCCGTCGAGAAACGGCTGGAGCTTTCAGGTCTCGCGCGCTGCGATAAACCAACGGCTCCCGATGCGGCGGCTGACGGAGTACTCGCACGCGCTGAGACCATGATCGACCTCTTGGCGATGGCGGTCGCTTGCGATCTAACTCGGGTCGCAACGTTTCAGAGTTCGGAAGGGGCCAGCTCGGGCGCCTTCACGTTCTCCTTCCTGGGCGGCCCCGAAGAAGCCTGGCACGGCATGACGCACGAGTACCGCAACGACGCTGCTCGCACCAAGAAGCAGGCCGATATCAGCACCATGTACCTGAAGCTCTACGCGCGCCTGCTCAGCAAGCTGAAGGAGCTCGGCGCGTTCGAGAACTCACTCGTGCTCTATTTGAATGTCTCCAGCGGCATCCACACGGGCGGCAACCACCCGGCCATCTTGGGTGGCTCGCTGGGTGGCTACTTCAAACAGGGCGCCTACGTTCGGCTGCCGTTTAGCCTGAACGACCACCGCAAGACCAACGACCTGCATGTGACCGTCATGCAAGGCCTTGGCATGGACACCGCCACGTTTGGCGGCAGCCCCCAAAGTGGTGAGCACGCGGGGGAAGAGTGGAACAAAGGACCCATCAGCGAGATTCTCGCGTAGCGCCTACAAGCCGGGCGTGATGATGCCTTCGTTGACCGGCGGCGGAGCCAGCGAACGAGCCGCCGATGGCGCTTGGACCCGAGCGGGAGAATGCCGCGCGGGCGCACGCTTCGAGCTCGATTGCGGTCGAGCTTGGCCTCGAGCGCTCGGCGCCGCTGCCGCCGTGAAGGAAGGCACTGCTACAGGTGGCGGCACGACCGGCGGCAATGCCAGGCTCGCAGGCGGCGCAGGTTGGCTGGGCGAAACCTGGCCACCGGCCTGAGGCGGTTGCGTGGGGCTGACGGCTCGCGGCGTGGAGCCGAGCGCTATCGCCAACCCTGCCGCGGCCGCAACCGTGCCGAGGCCCAGCCAAAGCGCGACGCGGCGCGGTGGCCCCACGACGGCCGCGTCCCTGGCGTGCCCCATGCCCGTTTCCGCATGGCCGTCGAGTAGCGGCTCAAGCAGTCGGGAGAAAGCGCGCGCGTCGCGCGGGCGCTGCTCTCGAGCCTTGCTCAGGCATTGCATCACGAGCGCGGCGAGCCCTGGGTTCAGCTCCGGGCAAAGCTCGGTGATCGGCCGGGGCGCCGCGCCGATGATTTCGAGCATCAAGGCGTTGTAGTTCGGCGCAGCGAACGGAAGCTGTCCTGAAAGGGCGCGGTACGCGATGACACCCAGCGCCCAGATGTCGGTGCGCGCGTCCACGTCGAGCTTGCCCCCCGCCTGTTCGGGGCTCATGTACGGTGGGGAGCCGAGCACCAGCCCGGCGACGGTCATGACGCCGTCGCTCGCACCGAGGCCCAAGAGCTTGGAAATGCCGAAGTCCAGGATGATGGGCGTGCGCCGAGCGCCTTCCCCCTGGAAGAACAAATTGGCGGGTTTGAGATCGCGATGCACGATGCCCGCGTCGTGAGCGACCGCCAGGCCTTGGGCGATCGGATAGAGCAGGGCCAACAGCTCTTGTTCAGGGAGCCGGCCTTGCCTCACCAGCAGGGCCTCGAAGGTTTCGCCCTCGAGCAGCTGCATCACGATAAAGGGCACGCGCGTGCCGCCTTTTCCTCCGAGCTGACAATGGCCTACATCATAGACCTCGACGATGGACGGGTGGCGCAGGCCACCTGCCGCACGGGCTTCCTGAAGGAAGCGCTGGACGGCGGTGGGGTCGAGAGCCGCCTCCGGCTTCATGATCTTGAGCGCAAACCTCCGCCGCGTAAGCTCGTTGTCGGCGGCCCAGACGCTGCCCATCGCGCCCGAACCGACCAGCTCGATCAGTCGGTAGCGGCCGCCTATCAGATCGGCTGGGGCTAGGTCGCCGGACACCGTCCGATTGTAACCTACCGTTTCGTCCAGGGCACAATCGCCGCGCTCGAAGCCGCTCGAGTTGCCCCCCCTGCTAGCGCGCCTGCCCGTCCCTCGCTTCGATTCACGGGCAGGTCCACGGCTACGTGTTAGCCTCGTCTGCCTTGCGACCGCGGCGTAGCGTCTGCTTACTGGTGCTGGCTTGGGGCGTGCTCGGAACGGCCCGCGCGGCGTCGGCCGAACCGGCCGAAAGCGACCTGGTTTTGGCTCGTCAAGCGTTCGCGGAGGGACTCAGGCTCGAAGAGTTTCGTGACTTCGTGGGAGCCCTTGAGCAGTTCGAGCGAGTGGCGGCGGTCAAGGCAACTCCGCAGGTCCGATTTCATCGGGCCCTGTGCCTCGAAAAGCTCGGGCGATGGACGGACGCGCGGGACGAGTTCAAGCGCGCGCGCGATGCGGCTCAGGGCGACGATCCGCAGCTCAGCCTGGTTCGGCTCAATGCTACCCAGCACATCACGCAGCTCGACGCGCGCATGCCCAGCCTGACCCTGACGCTCAGTCCCGCAACGGCTCGAGTCATGATCGACGCCAGAGTCTTGCCTCAGCTCGCCGGCGCGCGCCCCATCGCGCTCGATCCGGGTCCCCACCTTCTGCGCGTGACCGCGACGGGCCACCACGAGCTGCTCGAGCGCTTCGATGTGACGGCCGGCAGCCGCTTGACGGGCCGCGCCATTCTGCGCCCGATGCCTCGTGGCGCGTCGCCCGGCAAAGCCAGTTGGAGCGTAGCGCCGGTCTACGTGAGCGGTGGCATCGCGGTGGCCTCCCTGGTCGCATCGGCGGTCTTCTTGGGCCTCAGGGCGAGCACGCTGGCCGAGCTTGACCAGCAATGCGGCGCTGGGCGGGCCGAATGCCCGCCGTCGGCTCGGGACCTGGATGCGCGCGGCAGAACCTTTACGACGCTGGGCAATGTGTTCCTGGGCGTCGGGATTTCAGCGACCGCGGTCGGCATTGGAAGCTGGTTCTTCGGCAGCAGAGCGTCCGGTGCGAGCGAGCGGGAGGGGCCACCCAGCCGCTTGGTGCTAGGCCCTGCGGAAGGCGGGTGACGCGCTGACCTTGGGACCCTCGTGGCTCCCCTTGCTGCTCGTGGCGGGCTGCAGTTGGCCAGATTTGGGCTTCACTGCTGCCTCACGCGGCTGCACGTCTCGTATGCAGGTGTGCTTGCGCATGGACGAGCTTCCGACCGAGCAGGGCTGGACGTCGGCCCAGGCGGGTGAGGCAACGTACGCCCTCGAGACCGATGAGCTCGCGGGCAATCAGGCCCTTCGCTTCACCACCGCCGGCTCGGAGGGGGCGCCCGGACCCGTGGCGAGCTTCTCTGTGGCGGTAGCGCCAGCGGTCGTGGGACGGTTCGTGTTTGATCTTCGGCTCGCCGAGGTCGGGCCATACTCCCAATTCACGCTGGCTGAGCTGGACTTTGGCGAGCGGATCCTGCGATTTCACCTGCGCAACCTGGACGCGAGCTTGGCGCGTGCGGTTTTGGCACAACTCGTCCTGGCGGATCGCTCGCAACCGGTGTGGGAACGCGCCATCGCAGCGCCCGAGACCTTCCAAACCAGCCGGCTAATCGAGGTTGCCTATGATCTGCGCGAGGGCAAACGAGCAGCCACCATTCTGCTGGAAGGCTCCGTCGTCGAACAGGACCTAGCTCTCGACGAGAGCTGGACGCCGGGCACCACCCACCTTCGAATCGGCGCTTTCGACTACGTCTATCCTACTTCTGGCGCCGTTTTCGAGCTCGATAACGTAGGCTTCGATGATCGGGCCGCGCCGTAAGCGCCCGCCTGGACAGTCCTCACCATTCAGCGCTCCTCGCGGCACTATGGACCAAACGATAGAAGCTCATGCACTGGCCGAACCCGTAGCCAATAGCCTGCGATTGTCCGTGCTAACTGGCGACGAGGCGGGTCTCACGGTCACCCTCCCCACTTCGCGCGGCATGATCGGTCGCGCCGAGCAGGCCGAGCTCCGCTTGAGCGACGCCTCTGTCTCTCGGTTTCATGCTGAAGTGTTTGCCACCGTGGGCGGCGTCGGGGTTCGGGACATGGAGAGCGCGAACGGCACCCGCTATGCGGGGGCCCTGGTGCGGGAGGCTGTGGTGCCGAGCGGTGCGCACTTGCTCATCGGCAGCACCCAGGTGCTCGTCGAGCTTCACGAGCCGCTCGCCGAGGAGACGGAGCGTGCGCCGGCCTTCGGGCAGCTTCGCGGCAAAAGCCCGGGCATGCAGCGGCTCTTCGGTTTGATGCGGCGGCTCGCCAGAACGGACCTGTCCGTCCTGATCGAAGGCGCCACGGGTTCGGGCAAGGAGCTGGCGGCTCGCGCGCTCCACGATCTGGGACCTCGTTCCGAGTATCCTTTTCAGGTGCTTGATTGCACCGCAATCCCGCCAACTTTGGCCGAATCGATGTTGTTTGGGCACGAGGCGGGTTCGTTTACGGGCGCGCAGCGGCGCCAGGGCGGCATCTTCGAGAACGCCGAAGGTGGCACCGTCTTCCTCGACGAGATCGGCGAGCTTTCGCTCGACCTGCAGCCCAAGCTCCTGCGCGTCCTGGCGCAGCGCGAGGTGGTGCGGCTCGGCGCGTCCAAGCCCACGCTGGTCAATGTTCGGGTCGTGGCCGCGACCTGGCGTGATCTACGCGGCATGGTCAATCGCGGCACGTTTCGGGAGGATCTTTACTTCCGCCTGGCCCAGGCGCGCGTCGAGATCCCACCGCTGGACGCGCGCCGCGAGGACATCTCGCTGTTGGTCTACCACTTCCTGCAGTCCCTACCGGACGAGGTGCTGGCGGCGCGGCAGATTGACAAAGAGGCGCTCGAGCACCTGCTGTCACGCTCCTACCCCGGCAACGTGCGGGAGCTCAAGACGACGGTGGAGCGAGCGGCCTTGATGGCCGATGGCCCTACGATTCGCATGGCGGATCTCGCTTTCGAGCACCTCTTGCTGGGCCACCAGCGCGAGATCGTCAAAGGCCCGAGCGACGCCGGCCAGGCCCATGCCGAGGGGACGCTCGTGCCGTACAAGGAAGCTCGCCGTGGCCTGCTCGACGACTTCGAGCGAGACTACCTGCAGCGGCTCATGGCACGCTGCAAGGACAACCTGGCGCAAGCCTCCGAGCGCGCTGGGGTCGAGCGCCACTATCTAAGGAAGCTCCTGCACAAGCACGGGCTGCGCGAACGCAAGGAGCAAGGGTGACGGCAACCGGCGGGAACCTACTCGGCCCGCTGCAGAAACTGCGGTGATTGCAGCGTGGCCACGACGAGCTCCGGAATGCTGCCACCCTGTTTGCGAAATGCCTCGGCGAGGCGGGAGGTGGTGCAGCCGAGCTCTGGAGAGTCGTCTATCCCCGCGACATACTTGAAGACGTGACGCGTAAAGCAGTCCTGAGCCGTGACAGACGAAGCGATGCGGGCCACAAGCTCTTGAACGTTGCTGACGGCTCCGTCCGCGCCTTCCGTTTGCGGGATGTGCCCTCGGGTGTCGATCGGCAGACCGACATCCGTCGTCCGATAGCGCCCCACCGCGTCGAACACTTCAAACGGATACCCGAGCGGATCCATGAGCTGGTGACAGCTGGCGCAAACTTCGACAGAGTGCTCGGTTTCGAGCGTTTGACGGAGCGTCTTGGGCGTGCCGTCGCTCGGGCGCGTGGGGAAAACGACGGCCCCTGGCGGCGGTGGGACCTCGAGACACAGCAGCTTGTCCGACACGAGATGCCCCCGTGCCACCGGGTTGGTTTCGAGCTGATGGGCCATGGTCGCCATCAGCAGCGGGTGCGTGAGAACGCCCAACCTGGCTGGGTCCGTGACGGCGACGCTGCTGCCAGTGCTCGCGACACCTGGCCCGCTCCAACCAACCAGCGCTGCGGTGCGAGGCCGAACCACGAACGTTCGGCTCGTGAGCAAGGCCTCGAAGGTGGGCGTCGGCGAGCGGAGCGTGAGGGCCACCGTGTCGCGAAAGTCCGCCAAGACTTGCGTGCGCGTCTCGACATTGAAGTCAGGAAAGGCCTCTGCGCTCTTGCCCGATGTCATGAAGTTGCGCGCGCCCAGGTACTCGGAGAAGAACGCCTGCAGCCCGGCGAGGCCCTGGGCACTACCCAGGAGCCGCAGGGCCTGGCTGCGCAGCTGCGCGGGGTCCTTCAGCGTGTCCGCGTCGGCCGCGCTCCGCAGCTCCTGATCGGGAGGGGCATCCGTCAAGGTGAAGGCAAGAGCCTCCGCGATTTCGTAGGACGTGAGCGTGTGCTGCCCGGCAACGCCCGCCGGCTTTCCTAGCTCCTTCCGGAACAGAAACCGAGGCGAGCTCAGCATGGCCTGTACGACCAGAGCGGCGGCTTCGTCGGCCCCGCCGGCCTTGTTTAGCTCGAAGAGCGCGACTAGTTTGGCGATCTCTTGCTCTGCGACGGGCGCTCGGTAAAGTTCGCGTCCGGCAAGAGTCACGAGCTCACGCGCGCACGCGGCGTCTGGTGCAGCACTTTGCCAACAAGGCAGGCGCTGCACCAAGGCCGCTTTAGCGCTCGCGGCAGCGCTCGTCGCGTTCGACACGACCTGCTGGGTCGCGTTGAAATCGAAGCGCCTCAGCCCGGCGTTGCTGGAAAACTCGGCGGAGCGGTCAGACGCCGCAAAAGGGCTCTCTACCTTGGCTTCTGGCAAGACGGAGCGGAGGGCATTCAGATACTCAGCGTCGTTTAAGGCGCGCAGTTGGCGCGGCAGCGGTTCGGGTGAGCCGCAGCTAGCTGGCTCACCGGCAGCGCCTGGCCCAGAGTCCGCGGGACCAGCGCCTTTCGGGCCAGTGCCGCTACTTGGTCCCAGACCATCGCCCGCGATGGATCCCGTGCAACCCGCGGCCAAAAGCGCGAGCCCACCCAGAACGGCCCCAAGACCCCGGACGCTCGGCATGCTGCCAGCCATCACGAGAGGACCCCTGGGATGGGACCGCTACAGGGATCGGTACCGTCGCCGAACGTCTGCAGCTCGAGACCGATGGCGCGCGCCGTCGTGAGGTGCGCGCAGGCGAGTGCCGTTTGGCCTTGTTGGAGCCGCAACCACTGCCCACCCTTCAGCCGACCATTGGCCCTGCCCAGGTAGATCATCGGATGCGAGTCGACGCCGCCGTGGTGCTGACCGCCACCGTCGCTCATCCACGCCATCAAGGTGCTGTCGGCCAGACTGCCAGCTGCCGTCTTGGCGTCCTTGAGCTTCTGGTAGACGTAGGCCACTTGCTGAGCGTGGAAGCCCAGGATTTTTGCCATGAACTCGCCCTCTTCATCGCCGTGAGCGACGTCTTGGTGGTGAATACGAGTCACGCCGTCAAACTCGTACGTCATGTGGACGCAGCCATAGGTGTGGAGCAGCGAGACCTGCTGGGTAGCTCCGCATTGCACGGCAGCGACGGCCAAATCGCACATGTACTGCCAAAACTTGGGGTTGTTGGCGCCGTCCCCGCCCATGGGGCCTTCGAGATTGAAGCTTTGTGAGCCCGGATCCTGGCACCCGCCAACACTGCCGCTCGCCAGCGCGCGCTCGATCTCTCGAATCGACTCCAAGTACTGTTCGAGTTTCTGCCGTTCAGCGGCAGGCAGCTCGCCTTGGAACGTGGCGACGTCGTCCTTGATGAAGTCGATGTAGCTCTTCTGTCGCGCGATCAGGACCTCATCCTGCTTGCCGCCCATGCCGAACACCAGCTCATGTGCCTTGACGGGGTCGAGCGTGGGGTAGACGGGTTCGTTCTTGGCTCGGCCCGCGATCGTGCCTTGGGCGCAATTGCCGTCACTCACCGGAAACGGGTGACCCAGCACCAGCGAACGGAGCCGCGTCTGTTGGCCGAGTTCGTTGGCGATGACTTGATCGATAGTGGGACCCCCGACAACCATCTCGCTGCTGCCACCGACGTCGATGATGGCGCCGCGTTGCGTGCAGGAGAGCGCGCTGCTTGCGTTGCCGTGCAAGTGCTCACCCGTCTTGCAGAAGAGATTTTGAACCACCGTGAGGTCAGCCTTGTGCGGCTCAAAGTGGGTCATGAACGAAGCCAGCTGGAAACTTCCGGGCGAAGAAACCGTCGACTTGTCGAGGTGGAACTTCTGAAGGCCGTTGGCGTGGTTGTAGAGGATGAAGCGCGCGCTACTGTCCACGGCGCCGCGCGCCTCACGGTCCAGCCGCAGCACGAGCCCACCGACCAGCCCGGATGCCGCCAACGCGAGGAAGCGACGCCGGTCGCGACCGTGAATACCGCGAGCCAGTCGGTTCTGAGCACCTGCGGGAGTTGATTCCATCGGCTGAGTGCAAAGCAAGCCGCGGGCCAAGCGCTCCGCGGCGAAACACGGGCGGTCTGGCTGCGCGCTTCCGGTTGGGTTCGAAGTTTGTGCGCGGCGTGGGGTCGGCGCGCTGACCACAGGTCACAACATTGACCCGCAACGCCGCGACCGAACACTGCGCAGATCTCGCGGGTTCTCGATCGGTATGGTCTTTGCTCAGCCCTGTGCCGAGGAACTTGATGCGCACCACTCACATCCTCTCGACCATCGTCCTCACGGCTGGCCTCGGCCTGCTCGGCGCCTGCACGGCAGCCATCGACTACCCAAGCGGCAACCCCTCCGCCCAGGGTGCAGCCGGCTCGTCGACTGGGCCGACGAGCACGCCTGCGACGCCCTCGGACCCAGGCGCAAACGATCCCGCTGAGCTGGGCAAAGCGTGTATCGCCGGCAAGACCTCCGCGGGTCCGGCGCCGCTGCGTCGGCTCACCCGCGCGGAATACGACGCGACCGTGGGGGCGCTGTTCGCACCCGGCGAGGCGCTGGCCGCGACGCTCGAAGGCGACGAGCTAATTGGCCCAATCAACTCCAATACGCGGGCACCCATCTCGGAGGCGGGCGTCGACAAATACGCTGTGGCGGCCAAGAACGTGGTGGCTCGCGCCAGCTCGCAGCTTGCAGCCTGCTCGGCTTCTCCTGACGCAGCCTGCGTGCCAACCTTCCTGCGAGCTGTTGGCGAAAAGATCTACCGCCGGCCGCTCACGGACGCCGAACTAGCTCGGTATTCGGTGATGTTCGACGCGGCCGCCAAGGATCGCTCGTTCGCGGACGGAGCGACGCTCGCGCTGCGAGCCATGCTGCAGTCCCCCTACTTCTTGTATCACGTCGAGCTCGGGCAGGCAGCTGCCGACGGGATCGCCGCGCTCACCTCGCACGAGCTCGCGGCGCGGCTGTCCTACCTCGTCTGGGGCGGCGCGCGTGACGCCGAGCTCGACGCTACCGCCAGCGCGGGAAGCTTGAGCGATCCCGCCGTTCTCGAAGCCCAGGTCAGGCGCATGCTGGCCGCTCCCGAAGCTGCGGCCTCGATTCGGGGATTTCACACGCAGCTGACTGGGGTCGCCAAGCTGGCGGCCATGCCCAAAGCCAACCATCTCTACCCGGACTGGACGCCGGAGCTGGCTCAGGAACTCGCGGACGAGCCGGGCGCGTTTGCCGACGCCGTCATCCGTGCAGGGGACGGCACACTGACATCGCTCCTGACCGCAAGCTTCAGCGTCGCAGGCCCGCTCGTCGGAAGGCTCTACGGCGCTAGCGGAGCCGGTCCACGCTACGAGCTGGCTGCGACCGAGCGAGCCGGGCTTCTGACTCTGCCGGGCTTGATGGCTGCGCACAGCAGCGTGGACCAGAGCAATCCCGTCAAGCGAGCCGCTTGGGTCAGGGAAGTGATGCTGTGCCAGGAGCTGGCTCCGCCGCCCAACAACGTCGTCCTGGAACTGCCCAAGGTGGAGCCCAACGTCACGACACGCGAGCGCTTCCGCCAGCATCGCGACAACCCTACCTGCGCCGCATGTCATACCCTGCTCGATCCCGTCGGCCTTGGCTTTGAGCACTACGATGCGATCGGTCGCTATCGCGCGATGGAGGCTGGCGCGCCGGTCGACGCTAGCGGCGAGATTGTTGGCGAACCCGCGAGCATCGCCGGCCCCTTCAACGGAGCTATCGAGCTGGCCCAGAAGCTAGCCAGCAGCCCCGAGGTTCAGCACTGTATGGGCCGGCAATGGTTCCGCTACGCGCTCGGACGCGAGCCGACGGGCGAGGACGACTGCGCGCGTGCCAAGTCGCTGGAGCGCTTCGCCAGCTCCGGCGGCAACATCCGTGAGCTCATTGTAGGCATCGCCACGAGTGACAGCTTTCGTTTTCGCAAAGTGGAGCCCTGACCTAGCCATGCAAAGAAGAGACTTGCTGCGCGCCCTGGGTACGTCCTTGTCGTTTGCGCCCTTCCTGCCGCTCTTGGATCGCGAGCTGGAAGCCCAGTCGGCTGTGTTTCCTACCCGCTACATCCAGTTCTTCACACCGCTCGGAACCTGGCTCGACCACTGGCGTCCCCAGGGCGGCGAGAATGATTTCACGCTGAGTCAGATCCTCGCTCCGCTCGAGCCGATGAAGAAATACGTGACCATTTTGGACGGCATTCAGCAGTCCTCGGGCGGTGGCCAGCCGCCGCACGAAGAGGGCATGGGCGCAGCCTTCACGGGGAGCTTCGTCAGGAATGATCTGAGTGGACTCGGCCCCGCCAAGAACGCCTCGGGCGCGGGCCAGTCGCTCGACCAGTACTTCGGCAAGCGCCTGGACGGCCAAACACCCTACAAGCAGCTCGGGCTGGGGATTGCGCCCAACACCGACGGGCGACTCGGCAACGACTGCTACTGCTCGGTGGACAATTGGTACCCAATCGCCACCGAAGACAACCCGTTCACGGCTTTCGACAAGCTCTTCACCGGTTTGCCAACCGCGATGGGCTCGGCCACCCAAGATCAGGCGGCCATCGATCGCAAGCGCGCTGAAGAGAAGAGCATTTTGGACTTGGTCGGCAGCGAGCTCACGGAGCTGAGGAGCCGCGTAGGCAGCTCCGAGTACGAGAAGCTCGACCAACACCTGACCCACCTGCGCGCGCTCGAAATGCGGCTCACCGGTAGCGGCGGCCCAGTTCGAGAAGGCTGCGCGGCGCCCACGCTGGGCCCCAAGGCGAACGTCAACGATTTTGCCAACCAACCCGCGGTGCTGAAAGCACAGATGGACAACACGGTGGCGGCGCTCACTTGTGACTTAACGCGCTCCGTCGTGCTGCAGCTGGGGCGTGGCGGCTCAGACGGTACCTACCCGTGGCTGGATCTGAACAACAATCACCACGGCTGGACCCACAGCGCCCCTGGCGATCCGGGCATGATCGCCAGCGCCACCAAGTTCAGCAAGTGGTGCGCTGAGCAGCTGCTCTACTTGATGCAGCAATTGGCTAGCGTCAAAGAGGGCGACGGCAGCCTGCTCGACAACACGGTGCTGCTCTGGTCAACCGAGGTGGCCGAGGGCGAGTCCCACTCGTACAAGAACATGCCCTACGTGCTGGCGGGTGGCGCCGGCGGTCGCCTTCGAACCGGTCGCTACCTGAAGTTCAACGACACGCGGAGCAATCGCCTGTTCGTGTCGATTTGCCACGCCATGGGCTTTCCCGAAGTGGAGTTCTACGGCGACACGGACGCGGGCGACTTCGGCAAAGGACCACTCCAGGGGCTGGCCTGAAGCGCCCCGCAGTGACGGAGCCCCAGATGACAGCCTCAAGGATGAACCCACCCGCCGCCTCGGTTGGCTGCGCCTGGTCGAGGCTCCGCGCGCCCGCCCGGTCGTGCGCTTCTTCTTCGACAATTTGCTGCCGATTAGCGGCCCAACGAATCTGGCACGCGACAAAGAGCACTTCCCCGGCCTACGACAAGGTGTTGGCGGCCAATCTGCGCGAGGAAACGCAGCAGTTCCTCGAGCGTCAAATCTTCGACGCCGACAGGGCATCGCGTTGCCGTTCAGCATCACCTTGGGCCGGCTACGCTTCGGCGGTCGAGCCGTCTCCCACCAGCTACCAACGCGGGGACTTGTGCCGACCTTGACGGAGGGGACCGCTCGCTCGCCTTGTTCGCAGCGTCAGCTCACCCGTCACGCAGCGAATCATGGCATCTAGTCTCTGCCCGAGTCCCGTAACGCTACAGCATGGTGTGTCAGGGCTGTACGGGACCGAAGCTCACAAGAGTCGGGTTCTGGCGCTGGCTCTCGTAGTCGAGCTTGGCCCAGCTTTCGCTCCTCGCGGCGTCCATGACCCGCGCTTCGTCGAGGATGCCGTCCCACTGTCGCCGTCCATCGAGCCGTTCTGTCTGGTTTCCGATGGCTAGCGGGTGATCGCCTTGCGCCCAGTTACTGCCAGTGCTCGAAGAGTTCAGTTTGCCGTTGATGTACAGCCTCATGGTCGGCTGCTCTAGCACCACCATAAAGTGCAACCACTCGCCAGTCACGAGCGGTTGAGCATCGAAGTTGTAGGCGCACATATGCCCTCCGCCGGCGACCAAACAGCTTTGGTATCCGTTTCGATCGTACTGCACTCGCTGGAGTGACCATGACGTGTCGCCCTTGGAGAATATCGTCTCATAGCTGACGATAGGGTAGGAATACCCCAACGCCCAAATCGAGACCGTGAGTGCTGGGCCGGGGTTGAATGCGGAGCCCTTGTCTCCATCGACTCGTATCCAGCGCGCCACGTCCTGACCGATGGGGTTGTCGAGATGAACCGCCTTGCCGACACGCCCGTCCACCCGCGAACCGACAACCATGCCAACACCGGTACCGTGAGCACCATTTTCACTCGCATCTTGGTAGCCGCCCGGCGCGGTATTGCCCTCCTGGTCCAGATGCCAGGCGCCCACGAAGCCACTCGCACGGCTGAAAACCGCCGCACTATTAGGCGGGGGCGCGGCGCTTGGACCTCCCCAGTGCATCCTGATGGCTTGGGCCGGCGTGTTGCCGAGGACCATGTCCATCTTCACCCACAAGGCAGCCGAACTCTTGATCGGATCCCAGAGCTCGATGGCATGCGGGAGCTTCTTGCCGTCGGGGGTCTGAAACCAAACGTCCTGTCCATCCGCCCGCGCCTGGGTAAAGTCGAAGTTCGTTGCATCGAGAAGTATCGCCAGCGGGTAATTGGCAACGTTCTCTGCCACGTTGGCGCCGGTCGAGCTCGTGTCGAGTAGGATGCTGCGGGAATGGCTTGAAGCTGCGGCGCCGCCACCACCTGACTGCGAGAGCGGGGGCTCAGCCGTTGAACCGCTAGCCCCCCCCGCACCAGCTAAACCTCCAGATGCGCCGCCAGAGCCTTGGGCGGGCGGCGAAGGCGACGCCGGCGCGTTGCCTGCGGGCTGCCCGCTACTTGTTGGCGCGGCCTCGCTCGAACAAGCGCTAGCGGCGCAGCCAATACTGATCAGCGCGAGTAGATAGCGACTGCACCAAGTAACACTTCGTTTGTCCTTGGTGCGTGCGTGCGCGAAGCAGGACGATCGAATCGTTCCAACCATGGTGCGCTCGTTCATACGGCTCTCCTTGCGAAGCGTTGTGGGCAGTACACGCCAAATGCTCACCACATTGCGAGCACTTCGCCGAGGAATGCAGGATTTTTCATGCTTAATGCAACGCGCTTCATGAGAGCTCATCGTGTGAAGCCGGCTGTAAGCGTGTTGAAGCGTTGAGTGCTACGGGAGCTCCGCTGTTCAGCGCCCTCATGGGTCCCTGGCAGGCGAGAAGCTTCTACGCACGCAGAGGTTGCCGTAGGCGCGGCAACCTTGACTCTCACGGTAGTGGATGGCCGAAAAGCGAATATTTCACGAACTTTGTCTGCGGTGGAGGCTACAAAAGGGCACGGTGCTGGAATGCACCGCGTGACGGATTCGCGAGTGAATCCCCCTGTGCTGCAGACCACCCGCAACGGAGAGCCTATGTTCCGAACGCCAACGAATCGCTTCTTGACCGCCTCGCTGTGCCTCATCGCCGTTGGCGTGGCGGCTAGTTGCTCCGATACTCCTGGGGCGCCGCCGACCTCGATGGCTACGAGTGGGGGTGGTCCCGCGGGCGGCAACGCGGCTCAATCGGGTGCGAGCACGGCCGGTGGCGCCAGCAGTGGCGCGGCAGGTGCGGCAAGCGGCAACGGCGGAGCCACCAGCGGCGGTCAGTCGGGGGCCGGTGCCACGGCCGGCGGAGCCAATGGCGGCGGCGACGCCGGTGGAAGCGGGCGCGCAGGGGGCGGCGGCAGCGGCGGTGGTGCCACCTCGTTCGTGCCGTGCAACACCGAGCCAGCTGCGACGCCGCCTACGCTGAAGCGCGGCGCTGCCATCACCGGTTTCGACGGCATGCAGACGGCCGGGCAGATCGTGGGCGTGCCGGGTGAGCCGGGCATTCTGTACGTGATAGGTCACCGCGACGGCAACGTGTTCACAGTTCAGAACGGCCAAGTGGCAGACACGCCGCTGGTGACCGTGAGCGTGGCCGATGGTGGAAACAACGAGCAGGGGCTGTTGTCGATGGCGCTGCATCCGAACTTCGCCACCAATCACCTGTTCTACCTATTTTACACGGCCGACAGTGAAGAGATGACGATCGACGAGTTCGAGCGCACGTCGCCGACTGCCGCCACGTTCAAGCAGAACATCTACTCCGAGCCGCGCGACGGAGCCTGCTGCTTTCACAACGGCGGCTCGATCACCTTCAACCCGAAGGACGCGACGCCGTCGCTTTACTTCTCGGTCGGCAATATGCAGGGCGACAATGCCGGCGATCCCGAAGGCACGGCCGGGCGCGTGCTGCGCGTCGACCCCGCCACCAAGATGTACACCACCTTCGCCTACGGCTTTCGCAACCCGTACCGGATGAGCATCGATCGCCTGACCGGCGACATGTACATTGCCGACGTGGCCAACGGTCCCGGCGGCACCGTGATTTTCAACGGCTTCGGCACGATGGGTGAGGACTACTTGTACCGCAACAACAACGGGTCGCCCGACGTGAACGAGGGCGTGCTGCGCGACAGCGACGGCGCGGCCATCATCGGCGGCTACGTGTACCGCGGCAACAAGATCCCCGGGCTGTGTGGGCGTTATTTCTACGGCAACCATGAGGGCGGCACCGTCAAGTCGATTGTCGTCAAGAACGGCGCCAAGGTCGGCGATACGGTTACGCACACCATGCTCAGCGTCCCCGGGAATATCACCTCGTTCGGTGAGGATGGCGAAGGTGAGCTGTACATGGCGAGCTTGAACAACAACGCCATTTACAAGATTGAAGCTGAGTGAGAGCGCTGCTGGTGGTCAGTGGTCAGTGGGGGGGCCTCGTGGCTTCGCTGGTTGCGTTGGCCTGCGGGTCGCCGTCGAGCAACACGCCGCAGCCCTCGGTGGGCGGGACTGGTGGTGCTGCTGGCGGGGCGACTGCCGGTAGCGGAGGCGCGGCGGGGAGTGTTGGCGGCGGTCCGAGCGCTGGTGCGGCGGGCAGCCGAGGCAATGCGCCGGGCAGCGGTGGCGGGGCGATGGACGACTGCGCCGCAAGCCCGAAGGCGTTGATCTGCGCGCCGATGACCAAGTTGCCGGCGACCATCAAGGAAACGGGGCTGTTCCCGGCGGCGCCTGACTTGAGCCAGCATTCCGCGCAGCTGCTCGAATACGTGCCGGACCCGCCGCTGTGGAGCGACGGCATGGAGAAGCAGCGCTTCATGCTGTTGCCGACGGGGCAAAAGATCGACAACACCGACCGGGCGCGCTGGGTGTTTCCGGCTGGCACGATTTTCATCAAGACGTTCTTCGACGATAGCGGGCCGGCCGGCGCATCACGTCCGATCGAGACGCGGCTGATCCGCGCCAGCACCGACAACCAGTACGAGTTCTACGTCTATCAATGGAACGCCGACAGCAGCGACGCGACGCTCGTGGTCGACGACATCAACGGCGACATCAACCTCGAAACGCCCGTCAACATCAGCATCAATCATATGCTGGCTGGGCAGCCTCTGGTGGTGAACGGAGGCCAGCCGTTCGAGCACGTGCTGCCGTCGCGCAATGCCTGCGGCGAGTGCCACGAAAAGAATGGCGCGGTGGCGCAGACCTTCATCGGCTTCGACGAGCTGCGGCTCAACTCGAAGCTGACGGCCGCGTCTGCCACCACGCAGCTGCAAGCGTTCGCGGACGCGGAGCTGTTCACGATGCCGCCCCCCGCCCAGCCCGTCACCATCACGGATGCGGGAGGCGACGGGCGCCTGCTACGTATCAAGCGCTTCGTGTTCGGCAACTGCGTGACGTGCCACAACGGCGACGGCAATTTCGACATGGCCCCCGATGTTTTCGTGGAAAACACGGTGAACAAACCGACTGAATCGCAGAGCGTCGAGCCGCCGCCAGGCTGGCTACGCGTGGTCCCGGGTGACCCCGCCACCAGTGTGCTGTACGTGCAGATGCAGCGCACTATGCTGCCGCCGCCCGAGGGTGCGAACAATCGCTTGCGCCCGATGCCTCCGATCGGGCTGGCCGACGTGGCGGTCGAGCAAACCGCGCTCAAAGACGTGTTCGACTGGATCACGGCGCTCCAGCCGTAACGCCGCGACTCGCGCTGTAGCGCGAGGCTTTTCTTCGCTACCATGGCCAGCCAAAAGAAGCCGCGCGAAGAGCGCGCGCGACGTGACGCGGGGGCGCCGGTGAGTGAGTGCGGTTTGCGAGCTGGCGAATCGTCGTCATTCCTTTGCCCTGCTGCGCCCGCCGGCGAGCTGCCGGCGTCGCTGGAAGCGGGTCCCTCGGGATCGGCGAGCTTTCCTGCCGGTTGCCGCGCTGCCGGGTGAACAGCGCGTCCAACTTCGCGCCGCTTTCGCCTCATCGTACCTAGCGTCACGATGAGGCTGGGAATGCGGAGCAAGACCGCTATCAAGCCGTTGACGAAGCCGCAGCCGGCGCCGGTTGCCACCCCCATCGCGAACGCGGCCGGGACTGGCACCCCTGCCCTGAGCGCCATCGCCGTGACGATGCCAACCAGGGTCAGGATGGCTCCCACCGAGAGGTCAATTTCGCCCATTAGCGAGCAGGAACACCATGCCGACCGCCATGATGCCGAAGTCCGAGGCCTGCCTCGCTACATCGAGCAGTTTGTCGGCGCGCAGGAAGGAGTCGGTGGCCAGCGCCAGCAGCAATGAAAGCGCCAGCAGGCGCCGATGACCCCGAGCTCATCGGCCGCGCGAACACGCTTTCGAAACTGACTCGCGAATGCCACCATAAGCATGACCGCCTCAAAGCTCGGACAGCGCCACGGTTCGCTTCTCGAGGATGGATCGGTTTGCCGCCAGGCCAACCTTGAGCGTTTCGATGGCGTCCTCGTAGCTGGAGCGAATTAGTGAACGGTCCTTGGTCTTGATTGCCTCGAAAAACGCCGCATTTTCAACGGCGAATATGTCGAGCTCAGGAGAAGCGACCCGCTCGGGCTCCGCGTCCTTTCGTAAAATCTCGAGGTCCACGTTCCAGCCCTTCAGCGAGCACTGGACGGTGCGAGCCTGCAGGGTCAGGCCGATCCCGAGGGCGGAGGCGTGACCGGGCTTGACGAAACAGCCGGTCGTGAAGTTCCCGATGGCTCCGCTCTTGAAACGAACATTCACGACCGCCGCGTCGTCCACGCTGTAGTCCGGATACTCCGTCACGAAGCCGCGCGCCGCGTAGGCTGTCACTTCATCGATTGGCCCAACGAGGTAACGAGCCAAGTCCACCATGTGCGTGCACTGCTCCACGAACTGCCCGCCCGATTGCGCCTGAGTGCGCCACCACAGCGGGCCTGGCACGTCACCGACCCAATACCCGTTGATCAAGACGGGCACTTCCAGGGACGACTCGAGCGCAGCCTTGGCGCGAGCGACGCTCTCGCGATAGCGACACATGAAACCGACGCTCACGAGCGTGCCGGCCTTCGCGAACGCTTCCGAAGCGCGGCGAGCGACCCCGAGATCGCAGGTGATCGGCTTCTCGATGAATACGGCAGGCACGTGCTCAGCGCAACGTTGCTCGATCTCACCGTGCAAGTGCGGAGGCAGACACACGAACGCAGCGTCGAGCGACTCGCTCTTTAGCATCGCAGCGACGTCGTCGAACTCGTAAGCCCGCGCCTCGGCGCGCGTCGAGAGTTCCCGCGTCCGATCGCGATTTCTGCCGGCAATAGCCACGAGCTGCACGTCAGCCAGCGACTTGAGGGCGCGAATGTGGTGGTCGGCAACCCAACCGGTTCCAATCAATGCGACGCGAAAGGTCATGAAAGCTCCAATCCCTCTAACGCGCGCAGCGCGTCGATCTTCACCAGCACCAGCACGTTCAAAACTTTACACCGAGCTTGATGATCTTACCGGGTTCTTTCACGACATCCGCGAATGACTCGAGCGCGGCCGCGAGCTCTACTGGCTCCGAAACGATACCGACGCCCGTGACGAGACCCTTCGCCAACATCGCAAAACAGCTGGCGTAAATCCGAGCGTTGTTCCAGCGGGGATGATCGCGAAGCGGCTCACTGCAAGCCCTCGAGAAAACCAGGTTCGGCACGTTCATGTGGGCCTCTGCACCGAGGTCGAGGCCCGCCGCGTAGGGCGGAGGGAACGCACCGCAGACTACTGTGCCGCCGAACGCAACGCCCGCGCAGCGCGCCCTGCAGCGCTTGCACGCTGCCGCTGTATTCGATGGCCACGTCCACCCCGCGGCCCTGGGTGGCGGCTTTGAGCGCCAACCCCACGTCCTCTTCGCGCGGGTTCAGGGTGTGAGTGGCTCCCAGCTTTTTCGCAATTTCTCTGCGCGCAGCCAGCGGATCGATGGCGATGATGGGATCGGCCCCAGCTAGGCGCGCCATCTGGACCAGAATCAGCGCGATCGCTCCCAAGCCGAACACGGCCAGCCCATCACCGATGCGAAGGTTGGCATCGCGCAGCGCGGCCAGAGCAAAGTCGGCCGGATCGAGACACACGGCCGACTGCCAGGGCATGCCCGCGGGCATCAGCCAGCATTCGCGCTCGGAAACCGTGTGCGTTGGCTTCAGACTGCCGTAGGTCAACACGCGGTCGCCGAGCTTGACACTAGTGACGCTCGGGCCCGCTTCGATGACTTCGCCCACCACCATGTTGCCAATTCCGAAAGGGAAAGCTTCATGCGGCTCGGACGGCCGGAACACGCCCAACGCCTCGTCGAAGGGCCCTCGGTTTGCCGCAACCCCGCTGAACAGCGAAAGCTCCGTCCCGTGCTTGGCCGCCCCGAATGTCGCCCGGATTCGGACTTCCTGCGCCTTCAGCGGCGGGTCCTGGTAGTCCCGCCATTGCAACTCAAACGGACTTACACAAATCAGCTCTTTGGGCACGTTAACCTCGCGTGGGTGGGGCAGGAAGAAGAGTCAGACGACCAGACCAGCAATGGGACCCGAGTACTGTTCGGCGGCCCCTAGAGTTGGGAGTGCGACGCCGAAGACGGGGGCGAGAGCCAGCCAAACGTCATTGGTGGGCCGGTGCGCCTGGGAAAAGTCCAAGAAGCGCCCGCCCGGGATCTGGGTGCCACCGCCGAACACGCAGACCGGACTGTTGGCGAAGTCGTGATCGTAGGCGCGTCCGATTTCGGTTACGTACGGAACCACCGTGTTCGAAAGCAGCGAACTGCCATCGACGTCCGTGAGCTTGTCGAACTCTTGGAGCGCCTCGGAGGTGCGGGCCGAGTACCAAGTATCGATCGCGGCTAGCGGGGCCAGCACGCCGGCGTCGGTACTGTGGCTCGGCGGGTGGTGCTCGCCGGTTTTCATCTCGGGGAGCAGACCACCAAACACCACTTTGTTCGTGCCCGGTGACCACATGAAGGTCGCGACTCGCAAGAGATCACAGGCGAAAGCCGTGCGGATCAGCGCCAGGTGGAGCTGGCCGACCTCGGCGTGGAAGGGGCTGTCGCCGGTTTGGTTGGTAAAAGCGGGGTATTGTCTGGGGGCCGCCGGCGGGACGCAGCTGAGCGGAGCCATATCGAACGCAACTTCGAGCTTGCGAATGGCCTCTGTGTGGGCATCGAGCTTCGACCTCTCGCTCGCAGGAGCGAGCAGCGAAAGGCGCTGCAAGTCCCGGCTCGCGAAGTCCAGCACACTCTTTTTTCGGGCACGCGCGCGGGCCAGCATGAGTTGGTTCTCGCCCGTCCCGCCACCCGGCATCAGGTTGGAGAACAAGCGGTTGTAGGCGTTCTGCGGCTGGACCTCCGGGTAAAGCGGCTGATTGGCCTTGACGATGTCGGGCTCTCCCGGAAGCGGTGGCAGGTAGGACATCACGCGCGGCGAGATCGAGTTGAAGTCGGAGCGCGTATCCGCAGCGAGCTGGAGCGACCCCAGAGGCGTCTTGAGCGACGAGCTGGCATGAGCCAGCAGGAGCTGGTCGATCGAAGCACCCCCGGCAGCATGGTCCTGCTCGTTGCTTTCGATGCGGCCCAGCGTTGGCTGGCCTGTCATGAGCGCAACCATGCCGCCTTCGTGGGTGGCGGCACCGCTGATAACGGGGATGATGTCGAGCCCGTCGATCGCCACCATCTTGTCCTTCAGGGGTTGAAAAGGCTGCAGAATCGGGCTCAGCGTGAAGTTGCGTTCGGAACCGGTGGGTCGCCAATAGTCGCGTACCGCGCCGAGCGGATGGTGAATGACCAGCAGCCTGGCGCCCTCGGCTTGGCCCTCCAGCAGCGCCAGCAGCGGACCGAGCCCAATTGCCCCGCCACCTAGCCCGAACAAGAACGAACGTCGCTTGAGTCGATAGGACATCACGAACCTCCCGCGATTTGACGAGTGCGAAACATAGGCGAAAGCGCCACACCGCGAATCAAGGCTTGTATGGTGACCTCGCTCGGTAGCGCTCGCTCAATCGCCTCGAGCTGGCAGACCACGGCCGCGTCGCCACGGTTCTGAATGGGGCGCCCGACCGCGTAGCTGGTGAGCTTCTCGACAGCGCAGCCCACGAAGGCGGTGCCTCCGGCCGCTATGCGCTGCGCGAGGTCGTGAGCGCCATCGATTCGCCCGGTCAAGGCCGAGCTCTCGCCAAGGCCTGCCATCGAGAATTCCGCGGAAGCGTCCACCGGCTGACCGTGCGCTTCGACGCGATAGCGCCCCGCCGCGTCGAAGTGCTCGAAGGTAAGCCCCAGCGGATCCAGTCCGGCGTGGCAAGAATTACACAGCGCGTTGCTCGCTCGATACTGTGCCCGGGCCCGTTCGGTCTGGGCGGCCGCGAGCGCGGCCACGATCTCCGGGTCGCTAGCGATCGCTGGCGGGGGG
>JAYUYU010000636.1:0-11041 GCA_043752365.1 Myxococcales bacterium
GCAGTCGAGCTCGACTCCGAAATCCGCATCGAGCCCGTGCCCGCGAACGCCAGCGTGTTCGTCGACGGCGTGCAAATTGGCAACGGCGTCTGGGAAGGCCGCCTGCAAAGCGGCCCCCACCAGATCGAAATCGCCGGCGAAGGCTTCGTCGCTTACCGCAAAAGCACGGTCCTCGCCAAGGGCAAGAAAGAGCTTTTGAAGGTGAAGCTGGAGCGCGACCTTTCCAACCCCATGTGGAGCGCCGGCTTCGTGCCTCACCTTTACGCCGAAGTCTTCGGCGGAGCCATGCTGGCGCCGTTTGGCGGCTTCGGCGGCGGCGCGGACAAGGCCTGCGGCGACGGAGATTGCAGCAGCAACTCGTTCCCGTTCGGTTTCTTGGCGGGCGCGCGCGGCGGCTACCAATTCATCAAAGGCTTCAGCGGCGAGCTGGGCTTTGGATTCATGTACATGGGCGAAAAGCTGACGCGCAAGAACGTCGTCGCCACGCAAGAGCAAGCCGGCGCCACGCTGACCAGCGCGAAGTACAACGACGAAACCACGCTGGCGGGGCCATTCGTCGAGCTTTCAGCGGCCTACACCCTGCTCGATAAAACGCCGCTGACCTTTCGCCTAGGCGGCGGCGTGGCGCGCGCGAAGGCCAAGTTCAAGAACGGCGGCGAGTTCACGGGTGACATTCCTCACGACTGCGCAGGTTGGCCCGACACCTGCGACGCCACCGAAACGGTGAGCGTGACCAAGCAGATCTCGATCGCCGAAAAGGCGCCGTTCATAATCGTGCCATTTGCGGCGCCCGAGGTTCGCTTTGGCTACCGCGTGGCAAAAAAGCTCGTGCTCGATTTCGGCGTCACCTTTTTCATCATGATTCCGCCGCAAACCGAGCGGCAGCCAGCCGCGGGCGGCGGGAGCTTTCAGCTGCCGAATGACAAGGGCCGACAAGCGCCGATCGGTAGCGTCACTGGCTACGCCACTACGCCCCAGACGCAAAATGGCCCCTTGGCAACTTTGCCACGTGATAACGGCTTCGGAATCGTGATGGCCATCGTGCCCAGCCTCGCAGCGCACTTCGATTTCTGAGCCGCCGATTGTTGCATCGGCTGGAGGAGTGCTAGTCAGGAGACGGGCGTGGTGCGGCGTCGAGCCGCCCCAGAATCGTCGAGGAGCATTTCCATGAAGCGAATCATTTCTGCTTTGGCCTTCGTCACGCTAGCTGCTTGGGGCACCGCCGGTTGCGGTGGCGACGATGACGACGACGCCGACAACACTGGCGGCAAGGCGAACACTGGCGGTAAGGCCAGCATAACCGGTGGCCAGCCCAGCGGCACTGGCGGCGCGCCCTCTGACAACGTCGCGTGCGACGAAACCCTCGACGGCGTCTGTCAGAACACGACCGATTGCGCGTTCGTAGCCGACGGCACCGCGCGCATCAGCGCCGGCACCTGTGGCAAGGGCTGCCTGGGCAAGGCCGAAACGTGCGCGGTCGACTGCATCACGGCCGAGCTAGAGATGACGCCCGAGTGTGCGTCTTGCTACGCTGAGACCGTCAATTGCACGATTATGATGTGCGCGGCTATTTGCCTCAAGGATACCGAAGCAGACGCATGCAAGGAGTGTCAGGTCACAAAGGGCTGTCGCGCTGCGTTCAACGCCTGTAGCGGCCTGCCAGACTGAAGGTGAGGTCCAGCGTGCGAACTTCCCTGAGCTGTTTGCGAGTTTTGGGTAAGGCGGCCGCGCTCGCCGTCGTGCCCGCGCAGGCGATGGCGGCCGGCTTCGACACGCCCATTCTGTACACCGCGCGACACCAGGCCATGGGCGGCACCGCCATCGCGGGCGTGAACGACCCTTCGGCTGGCTTCCATAACCCTGCAGGGTTACAGGGCGTACGGGGCTTGGCGTTCCTGGGCGACTTCAGCCTGATTCTGGGCAAGGTGCGCGCTACGCCGGACGAGACGGCTGGCAACATGGAGTCGAACACGGTGGTGGCGCCGTTCTTCCTGCTCGGCGGCGCCTACCGCGCAGGCCGGTGGCTCTCGCTGGGCCTGGCCGCGTTTCCGGTGGCCTCCGGCGGCGCCGAGTACCACTACGACATCGGCAGCACGCCCAGCATCGACAAGACCGAGATCGTGTTCTTCGAGGCCACGCCACTGTTGAGCCTCAACGTGCCGAAGGATGAATGGCTGCCCGGTACGCTGGCGTTCGGCGCTGGCTACCGCGCCAGCATGGTCCTGTTCGACCGCCAGCAGGGCGACGAGAAGGATCCGCAAATTCTGAATCTGGCTCTGCGGGGCTTCAATTGGACCGGCTTTCGTGTGGGCGTGCAGTACGCGCCCATCGACGCTTTGAAGCTCGGAGTCGTGTTTCGGAACAAGGTCAAGGTCACCACCAAGGCCGACACGGCCACCGTCGTGGCGCAGAAGGCGACCAATGGTGAGCTCGATTTCACACTGCCCGCTAAGCTCGGCTTCGGGGTCCGCTACGACTGGCAACGCCTGGGCCTCGCCAGTGACGTCGAGTGGGCATTTCAGAGTCAAAACACCCGAGCGCCGCTAAAGGGCACGCTGGGCGGTAGCGTCGCCGAGGTGCCCAACGTCTTCGATTGGCAGAACGGCGTCACCTGGCGCATGGGCGTCGAGTACCGGCTGGGTCGGCAGTCAACGTGGCCGGTGCGAGTTGGCTACATTTACGACACCAAGGTCACCAACAAGGCCTACCCCAGCGCGTTCGGCACGCCGCCAGCAGCAACGCAAACTGTCACGGCAGGCGCTGGCTACGTCGCGCCCCATTGGCAAGTAAACCTCGCCGCAAGCCGCCGCTTCGGCAGCGCCCACGTCAATGCCAGCGACCTCGGCGAAGGCTGCACCTTCTGCGGCTTCGCCGGAGACTACGAAATCACCATGACGGGCCTCTACGTGGACGCCTCAGTCGATTTGGATTTATGAGCATGGGTCTTGTTCTCCTCCGTGCCTTGCCCAAACGCGTCGCGACCCAGGCGCGTTGAAGCGCGATCGGCGCTCGGCCTCGCCGAGTTTGTAGCGGGCCTCCCCTCATTCGTGGATCGAGATCTGATTGTGCCAAGGTCGGGCAAGGGCGTCCTGGCTCGCGCGTTGCGCGAGCTCGCATTTTTCAGAAGCGCTCCGCTTTGCAGTCTCCTGAGAGGGACGATTGCGGACGGCACAACGTCCGCTACGCATCGCACCCCCCGCGCCCCGCGGACCCCGCGCCGCGCCCGCGCAAACGCTGCACGCCCGCGCCCCAAATTCACCAACCACCGCGACAACAGCTTCTGCAAACAGGCCGCATTTCGGCAGCCCCCGCCTTCCGCCATCTCGCCCGCAGCTACGACAACAGGCTGCGTTCCGGCGTCTTAGAAGGCGTGGGCGAGTCGAGTAGGATTTCTTGCACGACGCGGCGTTGCAAGAACAGCGCGCGGAAGACGTGGTCGCGGATGTGCTGCACCAGGCGTTGGACGTAGCCGCGGGCGCGCTCGCGGATTTCTTGGGCTTGGGGCGAGCCGGCGCGGACCAGCGCTTCGCAGCACAATGCGCGCGTGGGCAAACCGTACTCGGAGCCTTGCAGCGTCTCGATGGCGCCCATGGCCGTGGTGGCGAGCAAAATTCCGGTATGATTTTCGCCCATTTCGACGCGGGCGCGCGCTTCGATGGCCATGGCGTAAAAATGGAAAGCGACGTACGCCTGCGCTTCGGCGGCCTGCCGCGCGTCGAAGGCGTACATGACGGCACGCGAGGCGTCGCCCTGCTGGTACGCCATCAAGGCGCGCAAAATTTTCTCGTGCACCGAGTCGAACGCGCTACCGGTGACGGCCGTCAAGGCACCGGCGTCGCCGACCAACGTTTCGCCGGCCACCATGTCGCCCGCCTCGAGCAAGAGCTCGGCGGTCGAAAGCAACGTGTCGGCGCGCGAGTCACGGTCGCCGTAACGTTCGTGAGCTTCGCGGGCCCGCCGCAAGTACGCGAGCCCACGCGGCACGTCACCCAGGTTGGCGTAGCAAGCGCCGATGGTGCTCAGCGTGCGCGCAATTTGGAAGCGGCCGCCAATCGACAAGTCGATGCGAATCGCGTCTAGCGCGAGCGCGATGCCGTCCTCGAAGCGACCCAGCACCAGCAGTGCGTAGGCCAGTGAGTTCTTGGCGCGGGCCTCCAGGCGCCGCGCGCCCACGCGCCGGAACACCGCGATGGCTTCGGCCTGGCACTCGACGGCTTCGTGCACGCGACCGACGCGGCGCAGCAAGGTCCCGCGCAAGCGCAACGCCTCGGCCCGCAGCCGCACCGGCGCCGACTCGTTGTT
The DNA here is from genome assembly GCA_043752365.1 of Myxococcales bacterium. Classification (GTDB taxonomy): domain Bacteria; phylum Myxococcota_A; class Polyangia; order Polyangiales; family Polyangiaceae; genus PMG-095. Next base: position 4,303 of record JAYUYU010000636.1, read on the forward strand.
CGAAGCCAAGAGGGCGCGATCGACGGCTGCCAAAGCGCCCTGCATGTCGCCAATTTCGTGCAGAATTTCGGCCATTAGCGTCAAAGCGCTCACTTCGAGTACGGCCGAGCCGGAGCTTTTGGACATTTGCTCGCCGCGCTGGACGCTGGCCAGCGCGCGGCTGAGCTGGCCGGCGTCCAGCTCGAACTGGGCCGTGCGTAAGAGCGCAGTCGACGCCCAAAATGCTCTGCCGCTCAGCTTGGCCAGACGTCGCAGCTCGGTCAGGTGGCTGCGGCGCTCTTGCCAGCGGCCTTGATTGCGCGAAATGGCTTCGAGCGCCTCGTAGGCTTCGATGAGCTTCGGATCTCGGTCGGGTAACAGCGCGATCACGCGCCGGTAGCAGCGCTTGGCGAGCTGCGTTTGGTAGCTGGAGCGCGCAGCGTCGGCGGCTTCCAGAAAGAAGGCGGCGGCTTCTTCGCGTGCGTTTCCGCGAGCCAAGTGGCGCGCGACTATCGCCGCCGTTAGCCCCTTGCCGAGCGGCGTGCGCCCCAAATACTCGCCCAGCTTGCGGTGCATGCGCACGCGCCGCCGGCGATCCAACGCGCGGTAGGCGACGTCGCGGGTGAGCGGGTGCCGCACGTCCGTCAGCTCGCCCTTTTGCTCACACAAGCCGCGCGCACACAGGCGCATCACTGCGTCCACGGTTTCCGCGCCTTCCAGGGCCGTGATGTCTTCATTCCCCAGCGGACCACCCGCGACGGCCAGCCACTCGACGATGGCTTGTTCCGAGGCTGGCAGTTCATTCAGGCGGTCGGCGATCAGTTGCTCGAGCGTGGACGGAAGCGGCAGTGCTACTTCACCGGGTCGCTCGACCGACACGAGCTCTTGCCCGCCGCCGTCTCGTTCGTGAATCTCGAAGCGGCCGCGCTCCAGCAGCGCGTCGACCATTTCGAGCAGGAAGAACGGATTGCCACCCGCGCGCGGCAACAAGTCGGCGCACACTTGGCGCACGCCCTCGATAACGCCAAAGCGCGCTTGCAGCAGCCGCAGCTGATGCTCGGCCGACAAGCCCTTGAGCTCGATGCGCACCAGCTCTTCGAGTTGTGGCATCACGCGGTCCGGGCGCGCCAACAGCAACACCAGGATGGGCAGCGGCTCCGGCCGCTTCAAGAACTCGTTCACCAGCTCCAGGCTGGGGCGATCGGCCCACTGCAAGCCGTCGAGCGCGATCACTAGCGGCGCCTCTAGCGCGGCGCGAGCGAAGAAGCGACGCAGGCCCAGCGACACCAGCTGCCGCGAGCGCGCCACGTCGGCCTCGTCGACGGCGCTGCGCACGCGCCCCGTGGCAAGCTCGGCCATCCGCTCCATGATCTCGGGGCCGTCATCGCCGCCGGCCAGCTCGCTCAAGGCTTCGCTGATCAGCGCGCGGGCTTCTTCAATTGGTTGATCGCTGCGGGTGCCAGTCAGCTCGCGCACCCACTCGGACACGGTAGCGAACGGTACTTCGCTCAACGCCGGCGAGCACTCGGCCCGCAGCACGCGCGCGTCCGGCGGCAGCTCATTCAAGAAAGCGGTAAGCAACGCGGTCTTGCCGATGCCCATCTCACCGGAAATGACGCGCGCGGCCACTTGCCCAGCCGACAGCCCCGAGCCCACGACGCCGTAATACGCCGCATGCAAATCGGCCAACTCTGCGTCACGACCGATCAGGTCGCTGGAAGCGCTCGCCATTTCGAGCAGCTTCTCTTCGCGCGTGTGCGGGCGAAGCAGCGAGTAAATGCGCATGTCCGCAGGCAGGTTGCGCTCTTCAGCGCCTGGAATTCTGATGGTAGGTGCGTCGCCCCACACGAAGTCGCGCCGCACCAGGCGGTACAAGCCGCCCGCCACCCAGCTCGCGCCGGGCGGCGCGTGCTCGCCCAACAAATCAGCCAGGTGATTGGCAGGCTCGGCCAGCTCGTGCTGCACCAGGTGGCCAGCCTTGTCTCGCTGACCGGTGGCAATGCCGCGCACGATGCCGATTGAGCCGCGCAACGGCACCGGCAAGTCCTCGGATGCGCCGCGAATCACCTCGTGCACGTCGATGGCCAGCCACACGGCGTCGAGCGGCGCGCGCGCTGGATTGGCCATCAAACCCACGACAGCACGCGCAAACGGCAGGTCATTCTCGCGTGCTCCGCTCCAGGCAAAGTGCGCTCCGCGTCGGAAGGCGATCTCTTCCAGGGTGCTCTTCAAGCGATCGAGCGCGTGCGCAGCCTGCGCCGGCGACGACGCGACCATCAGCTCGGCCAGACCGTGAATGCACAGCGTAACGACGGCCACGTGCCGCACTTCGCGCCCGGCGCGCTCGCGCAGACCAGCGCGCGTCAGGCCCGGGCCCGTATTCTCGTCCGACGCTTCCGAGCCCGAGGTACCCGCGCCGATCGACAGCGCCGACGCGTGCTCCGAGGCGTCGGGCCCGATGTGCAAGCCAGGAATCGGCTCTGGCAACGGCACGCCCGGCGACGTGTGTTCGCGCGGTACGAACTCGGCCAATACGGTCTCGACTGCGTGCGAGTCGATCAGCTGCTGGCGCAGCAGCAGCACGCGGCTGATGGCGCTCGCGACCTCACGCGCAGTTTGAAAACGCTCGGCGGGATCACGCGCCAAGAGCTTCATCACCATCTCTTCGAGGTCGGCAGGCAGCTCACGCACGTACGTGCTGGGCGGCTCGACGCGCCCGCCGCGCACGGCCTCGAGCAAGTCCGCGCCTTCAGCGCTGCCGTGCAGTGAACGACCCGTCAAAAGCTCGTGAAAAACTACGCCCAGGGAGTAGATGTCGGTGCGACGGTTGACGCGTTCGCCGCGTGCCTGCTCGGGCGACATGTACGCGGTCTTGCCCTTGAGCACCCCGGGCTCTTCGCGGAACAAGTTGGCCGAGGCGATGCCGAAGTCGGCAATCTTCACCGCGCCGTCGAAGCTGAGCAGCATGTTCTGCGGCGACACGTCGCGGTGAACGATGTCAATCGGCTTGCCGGCCTCGTCCTTGCGCTCGTGAGCGTAGTGCAGGCCTTTGGCTATCTCGCCAATGATGTACGCCGAAATGTAAGGAGGGACGCGCTGGCCTTTGGATTGGGCGGCGCGCATCAGCTTGCGTAAATCCGGCCCCTCCACGTACTCCATGCTGAGGAGCTGCCCCTCCTCGCCGTAGTCCTGAAAGTCGTAGACCTGAACGATGTTGGGGTGGTTGAGCCGCGTCGCCAGCTGCGCCTCTTCCGCGAACATGGTGCGGAAGCGACGCGAAGAACCGTAAGCCGGCAAAATTCGCTTGAGAACGAGAAGCTTGAACGTGCCCTCGGCGCCGCGCTTCTTGGCCAGAAACACCTCTGCCATACCGCCTGCGCCGAGACGCCGGATCACCTCGAAGTCAGCGAGTCGCTTGGGCGGGGGCCGAACCTGCGGATCGCTCATGGCGCGAAGCAAAGCAGCTTACTCCCGTTTTCGATTCGCATGGTAACGTCGCGCGCCGAACCGCCCGGAGGCCATGCATGCGTCGTAATTTTTGTCTCGAGCGTCTCGAGCGTCTCGAGCGTCTCGAGCGCCCGTGGGTCCTTAGCCCACCTCCCAAGCTCTTTGCGGCTTTTGCCGCTATTTCGTTGGTTTTTCTGGCCAATAGCGCGCTCGCGCAGAAAAAGCCCAAGGCCGCCAAGAAGGCGGACGGCCCGTCCGCGAGTGCCACCTGGACTGACCCGACCGAGCACGAGAAGAGCGACAAAGGCCCCTACACTCCGCGCAAGGAAGAGTCGGACGAGCCCTCCTCGGAGCCGACGACCCCCAAAACAGACCCGGGCCGCGAGCGCGATAAAATCGCCGTCTTCGGCCAAATCGTGATCGGCTTCGGCAAGCTGCCCCTGGAGGGTCCTAGCTTCGACGACGCGCCCAGCGGAGCAGGCACGGCTCTAGGCCTACAGCTGGGCGGCCGCTACGACATCAGCAACGAGCTTACTGGGGGCCTGCGCATTCCGCTCACCACCGCCACAGTGAAGCAAAGCGCTAGGAACCAATCTTCCACGGCCTTCGGTTCGCCGGAGCTGTTCGGCGAATACCGCGTGTCGCTCAATCGGCTGACCAGCGTGCCAATCGCGTTCGGGGTCGGCATTCCGCTCGCGCAAGGCGACCCTGACCAAACGAGCCTCGACCTGGCCGGCCGCGCCAAGGACGAAGTAAATCGCTTCGCTGACGCGACCACCGGCTGGCGCGACAGCCAGCTCTTTCAACCCAAGCACCTGCCCATCGTGCTGGGCGTTGGCGTTCGCCACGAACGCCGCGACTGGGAGCTGCACGGTGACTTGAAGTTCGTGTTGTTACCGGCGCTCAGCACCAAGGTCTACCGGCCCGAGGACCCCACGCCCGGTACCGGATCCTACAAGCTCAACGCCTTTGCCCTGCGCGAGGTCACCACCGTGGGTGGCAGCTACAACTTTCTCGACCAGCCGCTGCTTTACGGCGGGCTAGATTTTTCGCTGGTGTGGACGCCCATCCAAACCTTCAAGTTCAACCCGGTCCAGGACGTGACCGAGCCCAGCTCGGTGCAGGCCATCTTGGAGCCAAAGGTCGGCGCGCGCTTCGGCGCGGTTTCCCCGAGCGTGAGCTACATTGCGCCACTGGGCGGCCGGTTGGGTAACACTGGCATCGGCGGCGTTCGGCTGCACGTTGACGCCTATTTCTAGGCCCGGCGCGCGGCTCGTGAGGCGGGCGGGGCGGGGCCGTAAACCCCGGTCGATGGTGCTAAGGTTGCTGCCGATGCGGTCGAACGTTGTTCCGCTGGTAGCGCTAGCTGCCCTGCTCGCCGGTTGCGCTGGTGGCGCGCCCTCCGTGGGCCAGCCGAAAGATGCGTCGGCCGCGAACGGTTCGGTGCGCGCCGTGGCCGTCGACGAACGTTCGTTCGGTGGCTCCACCTACAAGTTACTGCTGAGCGACGAAAGCTCGGCCGAGCGCGCTGGCCTTTTGATCGGCGTCACTCGCCACCAATTGGTGCGCGCCGGACGACGCTTCGCCAGCGGCAATCCGTCGGCGGGCTTGGTCGCGGTGGGGGGCGCGTTTTTGCTGGGACGCACAGGCGAACTTCGCCCCGAAATGCTGGAGTTGGGCGAACGCGCGCTCGACTCTGCCGCTACCGAGGTCGCCCGCGTCGGCAATGACGGTCGCGCATTGGCGCTGTACTCGATGCTGCTACCCCGGCTGCCCGCAGGCGCCTGGCGCACCGACGTGCAAAGCCACCTGACTGCCATCGACAAGTTCCGACAAGACACGCGCGGCAGCGGCGTCGTGACGACCGCATCTTCGGCGGCGCGCGCTGCCATCAGCCGCGCGCTGCTCGACACGCGCCCCGAGGCCATGGACAGCGCCAAGAAAATGACCGTTTCCTGGCTGCGCCAGGCGCTGGCCACGAATATTGGCGAAGCCCCCATTCGTTCGAACCAAGAGCGCGACGAAGCCTTCGAAGCCTACCGGGCGTTGCGCGCGGGTGGCTACACGGTGGCCGCGCTCTTCTTGCGCCAGCGCGATCCACGCGGCGCGCTGGCTCTTTTGGACGCGGCCGGCCTCGAAAAGCTAATGCCGCCCGAGCTGCGCGATCGGCTCGAGCGCGCTGGCGAAGAGAGCGACCCAGACGCTTGGGCGGACCTTTACAATTTCTTCCAGTCGGCGCGCGGCAGCTCGGACGGCTTGCTCGACCCGGAGCTGGTGGACGCTGCTGCCTTCGGCGCCGCCGAGGGCTTGTTCCGCGCCGAACCGAGCTCGCTGCGCGGCACCCTGCCCATGGCGTTCGAGCTCACGACCCACGGCATGGCGGAAGTGGCGCCGCTGGTGCTGGGGCCCGCGCTCAGCAAGCACCCCGACGCCGAGGGAGTCAGCACCGCGCTCGGCTTCGTATTGCGCGCCGTGAGTGAAGAAGAGGAGGCGGGCGGGCTCCCTGCCGCGCGCGCCACCTTCGACAACGCCGCGGCGCTGCTCGAGTTGGCGGCGACGCCCGGCCTGCGCGGCAAAGTGCGGCCCAATCCCGCGCGGCTGCGCTTCGCCATGGCCGCGACCGAGATTCGTCACGGCGAGCTGGAACGCGCGCGGCCGCTCTTGCTCCAGTCCATTCAGGCCGAACCGAGCAGCGATACGTTCTTGCTGCTGGTCGCGATCGAGCGTCAACGCGGCAAGCTTTCGGACGCACTGAGCTGGGCCGACAAGGCGGTAGAAGCCGCCCGCGCCGCCGCAGACCTGCTGGTCGAAGCCGAGGCGCAAATTACGCGCTTCGAAATTTTTCGCGAGCAGCGCGACGGCACCGAAGCGGGTCGCGCATTAGAGGCTGCCCTCACCCGCGTGCTTTTGGCGCAAAAGCAGGGCCGCACCGGTGCCATGCAAGCCCGTTCGGAGCGGCTGCTGGCTCGCGTGCTCGAGCACTACGGCGATCAACGCGCCGTGCGCCGTGCCACCGAGCGCTCCTTCGAGGCCGCGGGCTCCGACGCGCGCATCTTGTCGGCTACGGTAATGGACGCGGCACGCCGCGGCCTGACCTTGTCGGACCTCACGGTCTCGCGCTCCGCGGTCGGGCGGGCGCTCAGCGCGGGCATGTCGGGTGACGACGTGGTCTATCCGGCGCTCTGGCTGCAGCTGCTCGAGAAAAAGCTGCGCGTGCCCATCAGCGGCGCGGTCGAAGACGCTTACTCGAGCATCGACGACAAGTCCGGCTGGCCTGCGCGGCTGCGCGCTTGGGCGACCGGGCGGCTCAACG
>JAYUYU010000637.1:0-4479 GCA_043752365.1 Myxococcales bacterium
CGCGGCCCGCTGCGCGTCGAGGCCTTCCTTTCGCGCCCGGAGCAAGCGCGCGCCGGTGCTGGCGGGCTTTCGATCTTGGTCAACGGGCGTCCGGTGCGAGACCGAGCCATTTTGGTGACTATCGCCCAGGCCTACGGCAGCGTGCTCGAACGCGGGCGCTACCCGCGCGGCGTCGTGTACGTCGACTTGGCGCCCGAGCTGGTGGACGTGAACGTGCACCCACAAAAGGCCGAAGTGCGCTTTGCCGACGCACGCGCCGCGAGCGACGCCGTGTATCAAATTCTGTCGAAGGCGCTGGTGAGCGCGTTTTCGCTGCCGCCGGTGTCGCGCGCCTCTTGGGGGAGAGCGCCCGCGCGCGTCGCGGAGCCGGCCAGCGCTTCGCTCGAAGAAGGGCAGCCGGAACGACCGCAGCCGAAGCCGGAGCGCGCGCTACCGCTTACCTTGCTGATGACGGCGGCCGCGCGTGCGGCGCTGGTTCCGGAGACGCCGAGCTTGGCGGAGCCGCCGGTGATGGGTGTGCGCGACCACGCAGCCGCACCGATTCGTCCGCGGCCCGAGGTGCCCTGGGCGAGCCTGCGCTTCATCGCGCAACTGAGAATGACGTACCTGGTGTGTGAGGGCGAAGACGGCATTTACCTGCTCGATCAGCACGCGGCAGCGGAGCGAGTCACCTTCACGCGCTTGGTTCGTGAGTATCGGGCTCGCTCGGTGCCCGCGCAGGCGTTGCTATTTCCGCTCGTTGTCGACGTGACGGCCAGCGAACTCGAGCTGGTCGAGCAGCATCAACGTGAGATCGCCGAGGTCGGGCTCGACGTGCGGGCGCGCGGCGGAAGCTCGCTCAGCATTCACGCCATGCCGCGGCTTTTGTCTCGCGCCAGCCCCGAGCGTCTCTTGCGCGACTTGCTGACGGAAGTATCGCGCAGCGGGGGTCGGGGGTTTTCCGACGCCGTGGACTTGGCGCTGGCCACCATGGCCTGCCACGGCTCGGTGCGAGCGGGCGATGCGCTTTCGCCAATCGAAGCCAAAGCCTTGCTGGTGGCGCTCGACGACGCAGACTTTGCAGGTCATTGTCCCCACGGGCGGCCGGTGGTCACGTTTTTGAGCTACGTCGAGCTCGAGCGTAAAGTAGGGCGGCGTTGAGCGCAGCGGACACGCCGCTGTTGTGCATCGTCGGCCCCACGGCTTCGGGTAAGAGCGCGCTTGCGCTGAGGCTGGCCGAAGCCCTGGGCGGCGAGATCTTGAGCGCCGACAGTATGCAAATTTACCGAGGCTTCGATGTCGGTACGGGTAAGCCGACCGTCGATGAACGCGCGAGCGTGCCCCATCACTTGGTCGACGTGGCAGGCGCGTTGGAGACCTGGGACGCCGCGCGCTGGGCCGACGAAGCGGTGCGCCGGATCGCCGAAATACAGGCTCGCGGTCGCGTGCCCATCGTGTGCGGCGGCACGTTTTTATGGGTAAAGGCGTTAATTTACGGCCTGGCAGAGGCTCCGCGTGGCGACGACGTCTTGCGTACACGGCTTCGGGAATGGGCCGAGCGTGAGGGTCGCGCGGCGCTGCACGCACGTTTGGCAGAGGTAGACGCCATTACGGCAGCTCGCCTAGCCCCGAACGACTTCGTGCGCGTCAGTCGTGCGCTGGAGGTGTTCGAGCTAACCGGCAAACCGCTGAGCGAAGTGCATGCGGCGCACGGATTTCGTGCGCCGCGGTTTGCGGTGCGGCTCGTGGGCGTGGCGCGCGAGCGCGCCGAGCAAGACGAGCTGATAGGCGCACGCGTTCGCGGCATGCTAGCCGCCGGCTGGGTGCGTGAGGTCGAGGAGCTGAATGCCGCTGGCTTTGGGCACGCTCGCGCCATGGCGTCGGTTGGGTACCGGCAAGTTTCCGGGGCCATCGCTGCCGGCAGCGTGGGCGACACCGCCGCGCTGGCCGAGGCGATCGTGCGCGCGACGCGCGTGTTTGCGCGTCGGCAGCGCACCTGGCTTCGCGATCAGCCCGTGGAGTGGCTGCCCGCCGACGCCACGAAGCTGCCGTGATACCCCGCGTCTTCCAGGCTTTCTGCTAACGCGCTGCGCGTGAGCGGCCGGGAGCAGTCGAGCATGACCGCTACTTCGTCGGTGTGCTTTGCTCCGACGCTAGCTTCGTAGGCGCCGGGATGCGGGCCGTGCGCGATGCCGCAAGGGTGGTGCGAGATGCTGCCGGGGCCGACGCCGCGGCGCGACGTGAAATTGCCGCGCGAGTAGAACAAGACCTCGTCGACATCGACCGAGGAATGCGGATACGGGCACGGCACGGCTTGCTCGTGAAAGTCGAGTGGGCGCGGCACGAAGCTGCAGATCAATACGCCGCTCGCTTCGAAGGTGGCGTGCGCTGGCGGTGGCAAATGCACCTTGCCGATTTTGGGCTTGAACGCTTCGAGCGAGAACGCGAACGGGTACAGGCTCCCGTCCCAACCGACCACGTCGAGCGGCGAGCTTGCCAGTTGGTACTTCTGAAGCGTGCCGTCGGTCTTGAGCCACAGATCACGCAGGCCTTCGTCGCGGGGGGCCCCGAGCGTCGGCGAGCGAAAGTCGCGGTGAGAATACGGAGCGTCCATGCGGAGCTGGCCCACGCTGTTGCGGTACACGCTGGGCAGCGCCAGGGGCTGGCGTAGCTCCAAGACCAGCCAGTGTTGCGCCACGCCGGTGTCGAGGATGAAGCGATGCAGCAACGAGCGAGGCACGTAGACGTAGTCGCCGGCGCGGTAGCTGACGTCGCCCAAAAGCGTGCGCAGCGTGCCCGAGCCAGAGTGAACGAAGTAAAGCTCGTCGCCGTCAGCGTTGGCGAAATAGGCGGCGTCGCTGCGCGTTGGCATGGCTACGCTCAGCGCCACGTCGGCGTTTTCCAGCAAACGGCCGCGATGTCGGGGAAATGGCTCGAGAGCTAGTGCGCTGGCCGGGCTTACGTAGTGCCGGCGCAGCAAGCGCTCCGGGCGGTTGGTGGCAGGCGGAAGGGCGACAGGGGCGTCGGCGGCCGGCTGCGCCTCGTGCGGCCGGCGCTCGTGGTAGGCGATGGTGTAGGGGCCGTCGAAACCCTGACGGGTGATGCAGTGCTCGTACAGCAACTGGCCGTCAGCCGCTTTGAGCTGGGTGTGGGGAGCGTCTGGAATGCGTCCGCGGCTCTGCCGTTCGAGCATGTCAGCCTCCTCGCTTGGACAGCGCTTCTTGCTCGCGTTCGATGCTCTCGAACAAGGCCCGAAAGTTGCCGGCGCCGAAGCCTTGATCGCCCTTGCGCTGAATCAGTTCGTAGAAGAAGGGACCCGCGGCGGGGTCGTGATACAGGCCCGCCGAATCCTTCAAGAAGATCTGCAGCATGTAAGAGCCCTTGCCGTGCCCGTCGACGAGAATTTCGAGCTCGCGTAGCTCCTGCAAGTCTTCGTCGAGCGCGCCGATGGCGAGCTCTTCCAAGCGCTTGGGCAGGGCGTCGAAGTAGGTGCCGGGTGTGCGCATGAACTCGACGCCGCGCGCGCGCAGTCGGCGCACTGTGGTTAAAATGTCCGAAACCTCGAGCGCCAAGTGCTGGATGCCGTCGCCGCGGTGCTCTTCATGAAAGGTGTTGATCTGCGAGGCTTTGAAATTAGGCCGATAGGGCTCGTTGTTGGCGAATTTGACCGATGAGCGCGGGTCCCACATCACCACGGAGCGGAGGCCGGAGCCGTCCCGTAGCTCGAAGCGGGCGACGTCGCGCGTATGAAACTGTACGTCCCACAAACGTTGGAAGCCCAGCACGTACTCGAGCCAAAGCAGCGCGGGCATCATGGTCTGAAAGTTGGTGGTTATGTGGTCGACGCGCAGCACGCCCGAGCCGTTTTGACCGCCGCGCGCCGGGTCGTGCATGACATAGCCTGGCAGCAAGCCGCCGTAGCCACGGCGCTCGATGAAGCGGAAGGTGGTGTCTCCGAACGGAGTCGTGATCGAGAATGTCTTAAGGGTGCCCGAAGCGTCCTCGAAGCGTTCCAAGTCACCGATTGGAGTGCCGCCGCGGCGTTCCAAGAGCTCGAAAGTCCGTGCGGCGTTCTCGACGCGGAATGCCACGGTGCCGACGCCGTCGGGGTGACGTTTTAGGAACCGCTCGGCTCGCCCGCCAGCGCCATCGGGCGTGGAGCAGATCACGATGTAGGCGCCGGCTTGAAACGCTACCGAACGCTGGCGACCTGCTGCGGTCAGCTCGGGGCTGCTCTCACCGATTTCACTGAAATCGAGACGATCAACGTAGAACCTTCGACTGCGCTCCAGGTCGCGCACGTAATAGTGCACGCCTTCGATGCCGAGGATGCCGAGCGGTTCGACTTGGGGCATTGCTTCAAGTGTCCCACTCCTCGTGAGTGAAGCCAAGGACCGCTCGGAGTACGCTTAGAGTGCCCGCAGATCTTCAGCCAACTTGAGGGCTCGATGCCGCCAGGTGTGGTGCTGACTGACAAGGTCGCGTGCGTTCTGCCGCACG
>JAYUYU010000638.1:0-11013 GCA_043752365.1 Myxococcales bacterium
GCCAAGTTGGTGCTCGGCTCCGGCACGGGCGAGCGCATCGACGAGCTGCTCGCGCAAGATCCGACCGGACGCTACGTCGTCACGGCTCACGACGGAGTCGCCGTGTTGGTCGATGCCGCAACCGGCCTGCGCGTCAGCTTGTCCCAGCTCGGCGCCGACGTCCGACGAGCGCGCGCCGACTACGCCGAGCACCGAACACTGAGCTTCGACGCGCGAGGCCGCTACCTTGCCTACCTGAAGACAAGCGGCAGCGATTTTCTCATCGTCGTGCGCACGCTCGAGACAGGCGCCGAGCAGATCCTGCCGCCCGGGGTGGGCCAGGTATTTCGACTGAAGCTGAGCGCCGACGCTCGCTATGTGGCGTTCGACGCCCTACGTGAGGACACGAACCACAACGGCAAGCTCGATTGGCCCGCGCCCGAAGAGCTCCCACGCAAGAACGCCTGCGACAGCTCGAACCTGCCCAAATTCCGCAGCTTCGCCTTTCAAGGCCGCGGCGACGCCATCACGCGCGCGGTCGTCGCGCTCGAGACAGGCGCGCAACGCGACGTACCGCAGCTCGTGACTCCGCTCGGCGAAAGCTTACTCGTGCGCGAGGCAGACGGTCGCTTGCAGCTCGATCAGGCGGGCAAGCTGAGCGCGCTTGCACCGGCCAGCTGTGGCGCCCGCGTGTTGTTCGCCGACGCTGAACGCGGCCTGGTGTTGGCCAGCTGCGCGCCGCCTCCGCCGAAAAGGTCGGCCAACGCCCTGCCCGTCAGCGGCAAGCGCGAGGTTTGGCTGTTCGGCAGCGGCTACGCCAAGAACCTGCAAAGCGAACTGTACGAAACCTCTACCGACCGCGAAGCCGTGCTCGGAACCCGCCTGGTTCCACTGTACCCGGGCAGTAACGCGAGCCTGCTGGATCTCGAACGCCGTGAGCTGCTGCCCCTTGCAGCCGGTTCGCGCGTGGTCGCCAGCAACGGCGCGCTGGCCTTGATCTGGCGCGACAGCGAGCTCTACCGCTACGACGCGGCGACCAAAACGGAGCAGCTGCTGGCGCACGGCGTGCTCAAAACCCCCGACCTGCTCCAGGCCGGTAGCGCCGTGCTGTTGAGCCCCTTCGTGATCGTCGGCTGCGAGAGTCCGGCCTTTTCGAGCCCCCCGCGCGCGCTGGCCCTGTCGAGCAGCGGCTTCATTTTGACGGCAGCCCCACCGGCCGACTCGCAGGGCTCGCCGCAACCAGGCGCTGCTATCGCCGGCCCACTGCGCTGGGTCGATGCTAAGGTCCCGCCCCCCGATGGACCTCCTCGCTGATCTCGAGTTTCGCGGACAGCTGTACCAGCAGACGGACGCAGAAGGCCTGCGCCAGCACTTAGCCACGCCGCGCAAAATCTACTGCGGCTTCGATCCGACCAAGGACTCGTTGACCGTCGGCAATCTGGTGCAAATCCTAATCTTGCGCCGCTTCCAGCAAGCCGGGCACACGCCCGTGGCGGTCATGGGCGGCGGCACGGGCATGATTGGCGATCCATCGGGCAAAGAAGCCGAGCGGCAAATTCTGACGCCCGAGCACGTGGCGATGAACGTCGCTGGCATCCGTGTTTGCTTCGAGCGGCTGCTCAGCTTCTCGGGCCCCAACGCCGCGGTCATCGTCGACAACGCCGAGTGGCTCGGCAAGCTCGGCTTCATCGAAGCCTTGCGCGACATCGGTAAGCATTTCTCGGTCAACATGATGATCCAGAAAGACAGCGTGCGCGAGCGGCTGACTAACCGTGACCAAGGTATCAGCTACACCGAATTTTCGTACATGCTGCTGCAGGCCTACGATTTTGCATACCTGATGCAGCATCATGGCGTCACGGTGCAGTCGTCGGGCTCCGACCAATGGGGCAACATCGTGGCCGGCGTCGATTTGATTCGCCGCACTCAGCAGAAGGAAGCCTTTGGGCTGACCACACCGCTCGTGACCAAAGCCGACGGCGGCAAGTTCGGCAAGACCGAGAGCGGAGCTGTTTGGCTGTCCGCGGCGCGCACGTCGCCCTACGCTTTCTACCAATTCTGGGTGAACAGCGCCGACGCCGACGTGCCCAAGTTCCTGCGCACCTACTCGTTCTTCCCCCACGATGAAATCACGCGGCTGGAGGCCGAGCACCAGGCCAATCCGGGCGCCCGCACCGCGCACCGCGCGCTCGCCCAGCACATGACCGAGCTGCTTCACGGCCCCGAAGGCCTCGAGCAAGCGCAGAAAACCACCGAAGCACTGTTTAGTGGCAACGTTTCGGAGCTTTCGCACGCTAGCATCGCCGACCTGTTCGGCAGCGCGCCTTCGACAAGCCTAGCCAAAGCCAAACTAGGCGGCGAAGGCTACCCGGCCCTGGACTTATTGGTCGACGGCGGCGTCGTGAAGAGCAAGCGCGAGTCGCGCGAGTTTTTGACCAACAGCGCCATCTTGATCAACGGCCGCGTCCCGAACGCCGAAAGCCGCATCGACGCTAGCTGGCTCTTGCACGACGAAGTGTTGCTGATTCGTCGCGGCAAAAAGAACTGGTACGTCGCACGCTTTAGCTGAGAGAAAGCACGCAAGCGGGCGCTACTCGAGCACGAAGTCGGCAAAGTCCGCGGCGCTCGGGCTCACGGTTTGGTCGCCGTCACTCATCAAGCCTACGCCGAACAAGGCTGGCACTTCCGCCTGCGCGTCGCCGCCTTCGAAATGCTTGCGGAACTCCGCCGCCAAATCGAGGTCAACGCTACGCCACTCGTTCAAAGGCCCAGCAGATTCGCGGATTATCGTGTCCTGCGCCAAGAACGGATTGCGTTTCTTGTCGCACACGGCGCCGCGCGTTCCAACCGCGCTCCATACGTACTTCAGCGTGTAGTAGCGGAGCCCACGCTTCCACGACACGTACACGACCGCAGCCGAGTCACCCTTGCCGTCGCGGCACTCGTCGCCGCCGCGCGGCAGCGTGACTGCGCGCCACCGCCAACGCAGCCTGGTCGCGCGCGCTTGCCACTCTTTCACGTCGTAGCCCACGACCGCGGTTTTGTAGCCGGGCCGGTAGTCGCTGTGAATGAGTGCAGGCGGCCCGGCCAGCACCTTGTAATAGTTGACCGGCCCCGACACGCGCTCGACGAAGCGAAAGCTTTGCACTGCAAGCAGCCACGGACGCCCCGGCGCAGCGCGGGCCACGTTCAGCGCCAGGCCGCAGCTCAGCGCGCCGAAGGCCAAGCCCAGAACCAACGCCAAGCGCCGCATCTTGCCTTGGGGATGGGGCCAAACCCGGCAACGTCAAGCCCGCTTGGCCTGGTAGGCCCTGTTTCTGGCCGCGCAGCTGCGCTGGCCCCGCACACCCCAGGCGGCCTTGCGGCGCTCAGCCACGTTGGGTAACGAGGAAGCCTGCCTGCTAGCTCGAAGCGCTACGTGGCGCTACTGCGGGGCGTCAGCCCCCTGAACGCGAAGATGCCCGAGCTGAAGCGCGCCTTCGAGCTCGCCGGCTTCGACGAGGTCAAGACCGTGCTGTCGAGCGGCAACGTGGTGTTCAGCGCCCGGCCGGCCAAAGCCGAGACGCTCGCGCGCCAAGCGGAGGCGGCCATGATCAAACACCTCGGCAATGCCTTCGTGACGTTCGTCCGTTCCGTCGACGACCTGCGGAAGCTGCTCGAGAGCGACCCTTACCGCGCCTTCCGCGCGAAACCCGGCTACAAACGCGTCGTCACGTTCCTTCACGCGCCACCAAAAACCAAACTCGACCTACCGCTCGAGATGGACGGCGGCCGCATCTTGGGCATCGAAGCACTCGAAGTCTTCGGCGACTACCGCGAGGTCGACCGCGGCCCCGCCTTCATGAACCTGCTCGCCAAAACCTTCGGCAAGTCAATCACGACCCGCACTTGGCAAACCATCGAGAAAGTCTCGCGCTAAATCAGGCCGCTCTCGTCGGCGATAATCCACGCGTTCCAGCAGGCATGAGCCAGCATTCCAGGATACAGGCTTTTGGTCGCGTCACGCAGTAGGCCCAGGCTCAGCCCCATCAAAAAATGGCTAATGAAGATCAATGGGGACAGGTGCAAGACCGAAAACGCCATCGCCTGCACCAATAGCGCCTCGCGCTTCGCCATCACCCGCATCAGCCCTTCGTAAATCAGCCCCCGAAACGCCAGCTCTTCGAAGATGCCGGGCATAGCCGCGACCAGCACGAACGCCGACCAAAGCGGCCAGCCTGCTTGCTCGAAGCTGGGCCACGACTGGTAGGTGGGCACGCCCAGCGAACCCAGCGCGAGAAAGTAGGCCTGCAGTATCAGCACGGTAACGACAACGCCGAAAGCGATGGGGCCCGCCTGCTTCAACTGCACATTGCGCGGGGTAAGCAACGGCAACAGCAGCCGCCACTCGCCGAGCGAGAAGGCGACCACCAACAGCGCGCTCAAGCCCGACACGACTGCGTCGAGCACGGGCTCCGGCCCCGCCTTCAGCGCCAACAGCAGCGCCAGGAACGCGCTGCTCCCGAGCATCAGCCCGTACAGTGCCAGCAGTCTGCGCACGCCGTGCCAACTGCTCTCGGGCAACGACGGTGGCGGCTGCGACTCCAGCGGCCAAGGCTCGCTCGCGTCGGGCCAAGCCGCGCCGTCCGCGGCCCCACCTTCCAGCGGCTGCGGCGCGCCGCAGCTTCGACAGTACGGCGCGCCCGGCGTGACCCGCTGCCGGCAGGCGTGACAACGCGCGCTCACGCCTGGGAGCGGTGCTCGGTTTCGAGCCTGCGCGCGGCCAGCGCCGCCCGGACGCCCTTGGTCAGCACGATCACCGCGAAAATCTTGATGACGATGCCCTGCACGATGGTCTTCGGAGCGACGATGGCGCTAGCCACGTGCACGGTCGCAAACACCGCCAGCGCGACCAAAATCGCCGGCAACACGCTCTTTTTGGCCCAAACCCAGAGGCCGCCCATCAAGGCCGCCAGGAGAATGTTGAGGAACAGAATCTGCCGCGGCTCGCTCTCGACCACTTCGCGCAGCTTGCCGACCGTCATGCTCTGGCCCTGCACCAGCTCGGGAAACATCATGCCCTCGTCCAACCCGCGCAAATTCACGAGTGCTTTCTCGGCCTGCCCTTGGGCGATGAAAAACATGGGACCGAAAGCGGGACCAAGAATCGAGGTTGTTAGCGGCGGGTGAGGCGCCAGAGCATTGCTATCGTGCGGTCGACGAGCGTGTTAGCCGCGTCCATGGCACCCGTGGGGCAGTAGCCCCACTCGACTGCGACCTGCATGGCAGCGCGAACCTCGCTCGCGCTGCCAGCTGCGGTGAAAAGCCGCAGGCGCTTGTTGCCAGGATTGGAGTAGTCGGCCTCGACGATGTTGAGCGCAACGCTGTTGGCCGCGCGCACGAGTTGATCCGCCAATGCGCGATCCCTCCGCCTGATGCGCACGACAACGGGGCGCAGGGCCGTGATGAACTCGAGACTGACCTTGCCTACAACCGGGTTCCCCATTGCCCCCCATCGGCCCACTGAGTGCGCCCGTTGCTTGAAAAAGCGCGCTGGGGCTGGAGACCGGAGACCGGAGACCGGAGACCGGAGACCGGAGACCGGAGGACCGGTGACCGGAAGACCGGTGACCGGAAGACCGGTGACCGGTCTCCCGGGTCCCGGATCCCCGGAGACCGGTCTCCCGGGTCCCGGTCTCCCCCGCGCGCCCCTACTGCACGACGGGCGGAATTACGCCCTTGTTCCGCGCGGCGTCGCACCCGCGCGCGACGCCGGTGTTGCCTTCCTCGGTCTTGACGATCTTGAACTCGACGCGCCGGTTCTTCTCCCAGGCGGCCGGATTCGAGGCGGCGTCGAGCGGGCAGTACTCGCCGTAGCCTTGCGAGACGAGCCGCTTGGCGGCGACGCCACGCTTCTGCATCGCTTCCAGCACGGACTGGGCGCGCAACTTGGTCAGCTGCAAGTTGTGATCGTCGTGGGAGCGCTCGTCGGCGTGACCGGCGACCTCCATCAACATGAATTCCGGGTGGCCCTTCATGGTCGAAGCCACCGCGTCGAGGATCTCGTTCGAGGCGGGTAGAATCTTGGCGCTGTTCGTCTCGAACTGCACCTTGTCGAGGATCACGATGTCGCTACCCTCGATGATGACCTTGCCCTTGTCGGGGCAGCCGTCCTGGTCCTGGAAGCCGTTGTAGGTCTCCGGGTCGTTCGGGCACTTGTCCTTCACATCCGGAATCTGATCCTTGTCGTTGTCAGGGTCGGGGCAGCCGTCTGCGTCCTCGAACTTGTCCTTGTCCTCGGCGTCGTCCGGGCACTGGTCCTGCTTGTCCGGGATGCCGTCCTTGTCGTTATCGAGCTCCGGGCAGCCGTCCAAGTCTTCGAAGCCGTCTTTGTCTTCCGGATCGTCGGGGCACTTGTCCTTCGAGTCCGGGATGCCGTCTCCGTCGCGATCACCGTCGCGGTTGGCTTCGGGGCAGCCGTCCTCGTCGTGATCACCATCGCGGTCTTCGGCGATGTTCGGGCAGCGGTCGTCGACGTCGAGGATGCCGTCGTTGTCGTTATCTGGATCCGGACAGCCGTCGCCGTCTTGGAAGCCGTCGAAATCCTCCGGCTCGTCAGGGCATTGATCCTGATCGTCTTTGTAGCCGTCGCCGTCGCGGTCGCCGATCGACGGCTCGTAAACGAAGCCGAGAATCAGGCGTACGTCAGCGGCTTCGAAGCCGGTCGAGAAGGCGCGGCTACCGCCGCCCATCATCAAGTAGCTGTTGTGCTCGACGAACAGCTTGATGCCGCCCACGAACTCTTCGGAGAACTTTTGCTTGCTGTCGGAGCTGCCGCCGAGCTGGTAGGTGCCGTAGGTCTCGGCGACCAAGTCGAGCGACTCGAGCACGCGGTAAGAAAGGCCCAAGCTGAAGGTGCCCAGGTTGGAACCCTCGAAACCGCCCTCCTTCAACTGCAGGGCGTTGTTGCGATCGAGGCCGAAGCGGGAGTTCTTGCCCGTGTGACCGCGGTAGCCGACGTTGAGACCGACGTGGAACGCGCGCGTGGACCCGAACTGATTCTCGGCCACGAGCTGCGGCCAGTACCAAAAGCCTGGGTCGGCGCCCAAGTCACGCGGGGCGCTGGCGAGTGGAATGCCTGCTTGCACCACGGCGGCCAAGCCGATCATGCGGTCGACGCGCGTGATGCGGAACTTGCCGTGCAGCGCCAAAGCCGAAACTTTCTGCGCATTTAGCTCGGCAGAATTGTACGTATTGCCAGTCGGGCCGATGCCGTACGCGGCGTCACCGGTCATCAAGATGACCGGAATCGACAAGCCCACGACACCCATGTTGGCAATGCCGTAGTTGAAGCCGAAGGTGCCTTGAATCGAGTTTGGAACGAGTGCCGTCACGCCCGTGCCGTCGTTGGCTGGACCGGCAGCGACTTCGCAGGATTCGTCCTCGCACTCGCCCTGGACCATCACCTGCTGGTCGTTCGTGATCGTGCCGCTTGGCACGCGCTTCGAGCGCGTACGCATCAGGTTCTTGCCGTAGTCGAGCACCAAGCCGAAGCTGATGTTGTTGGCACCCAAGATGTCGGAGCCGTTGACGGAGAAGAAGCCTTTGGAGTCGACTGCCGGGCGGAACAAATGCGTGTCGAGACCGTCGCCGTTGCCCTCCGGAGCGCGCACGTCTCTGGCTTGAGCCTGCGCCACCGCAGGCAAACCCAGGATCGAAAGGAGTATTGCCGTTTGGCTAGTCTTCGCGCCCCAGCGTTCGAACGCCTTCAGCATCCTAGTCGTCTCCATAGTGTCAGGCAGTCAGATGTTCGCGGAGTCCGCGGAAAAGCTGGCAAATCCAGCGTGGCGCACGCTAGCATCGCCAAAATTGGCGTGTCAACGTAGGCTCCCCGCTCCTTTTGCACATGCGTGTTTTCCAGCACCCCTGGCCATTTCCACGCCGCACCGCAGTCGCGTCGATTGCCCTCGCCTTGTCGCTTTGCAGCAGTCGAGCGCGCGCCGAAGCGCCAACGCTGTCCGGAACTTGGACAGCTAGCCCGCTCACGGTGAGCTGGCAGCTGGGCGACTGGGGCAAGGCGTGCGGCCCCTCGCCCAGCGGCGGCGGAGAAGCCGGAAGCTCGGTAACCATCACGCAAAGGAGCAACGAGCTGACCATCGCGGGCGGCGGCCGCACCTACACGACCGGTGAGTGCTGGGAACGCTATCCGGGGATCATACGCATTAGTCACAGCGCGTCGGCGCGCTCCTTTCAAAACGTGTGCAAGACCGCTGCTGGTGATCCACGGCAGGCCAAGCTGGTGACCCGCATCAATGCCACCGACTCGCGCATCAACTTTGACGAGACCGGTCAGTACCAATTCGTGATCGAAGGCCAGAACTGCACCGCCAGCGTACGCCGGACGCGTAGCTATTCGCTGGTGTCGCGCTTGGGCGAGGCCGCGACGCCCGCTGCGCCAGTTGCTAGCGCGCCCGCCAAGCCCGCCGGGCGCCCCGCGCAAGACTGCAGCGACACGGGGCTACCGGAGCGCTTGGAAGTGCGGCCCTCACGCAAGCTGATGCAGCCCGGCGAATCGTTCGAGTTTCGAACGACGGTGGTGGACGCGCGAGGTTGCTCTTTGCCGGTCACGCCCACCTGGCGCGTGATGTCTGGGGCAAACCTGCTGAGCGTGACCGCGCCCGGGAAAGTCACGACCAATCCCAACGCTACCGAGTCGGAAGCGACACTGGAGGTGACACTGGGTGACCGCTCGGTGCGGGTGAACGTCGAGATCGCGTCCAAGGAACGTTACGACGCGCTGTTGCAAGCGCGCGGCCTGGACGAAAGCGGCGAGTCGAAGGAGGCGGCCGTGCTGCGCGTCGCCTCGGAGTCGATGGGGGCACGCGAGGTCGTGGCCCGTGACGAGGCCCCTGGCAAGACGCGCTGGTTCGTGGGCGTCGCTGGCGCCTGCGCGCTCGTGCTCGGCATCCTGGGCTTGTTGCTCGTTCGCCGCAGCCGGCGCGCTACCGACGAGCCCGCGCCGGATTTACCCTCGCGGCCACGCGCCGTGGTCGCGACTACCAGCGGCGCCAAGGCTTGCCCGACTTGCCGCGAAGAGTATCCTGCCGAAGCCGAGTTCTGCCCCAACGATGGCAATCGCTTGGTCGCGCAAAACAGCTTGGGCACGGGGCCCGGCGGCTCGGTTTGCCCGATCTGCACGCGCGGCTTCAACCCCGGCACCTTGACCTGCCCGGATCACGGCGAAGAGCTGGTACCGGCTCCTGCCCTCGCCCCTCCAAGGCTGCAAACGCTGTTCATCACGCGCACCATTTGCCCCGTCTGCGGCACGCAATATACCAACGAGACTCGCTTCTGCGGCGAATGCGGCGCCGGCGTCGTCCCCGTCAACTAGTACGAGCCAGAAAACGCGGAGGCCGCTCGCGCTACTTGCGGCTGTCTTTGATGCGCGTGGCGACTTTGCCGAAGGGTGCGGTCCACACTTCGGCTTTCTTGGCGGCGAGGTATTCGACGAGAGCGGCGTGCGCTTCGAACTTCCACGCTGTGTTCACGGCGCCCGACGCTTTCAAGGCCCAAGTCGCGGGGATTCCGATGGCGCGGGCTGGCAGAAGCGAAGAAGTGGCTGGCGCCGTCGCGTTTTTGGCGTCGCCCGCCGCCAGCTTCATCAACGGCGAAGTAATCCACGTCAACGGCAGCGCCTATTTCGGACAATAGCCTCACGGCGGTCGCCAGGACCGGACATCGAGCATGAAGATCCATGAATAAGTGGACTCACGTGTGCCCGCTGCTCGGTGTCGTGCTGTTTGCCTGCGCCACTGGCGAAAACGAGGACCCCAGTCCGCCGAGGCTCGGAGCCGCCAGTAGCGCTGGCAGCGGCGGCTCGTCCGGCAACGGCAGCAGCACTGCCGGGACGAGCGGCAGCACCAGCCAAGGCGGCTCGAGCGCTGCTGGCTCCTACTGGACGACCGGCAAGTACCAGGCTCCGGCGATGTGGTTCGAGCTCGACATGCAGACCGAACAAGTCTTTTTCGGTATCGAAATTGACTGCATTCGACAGGCGGACGACTTCCCCGACGGAATGAATGTCGAGCTCTCGGCCGATGGCACCTACAGCGGCGCTCCGGCCAAGCCGAACTACGCCACCAAAACCGGCACGACGGTCATCACGTTCAGCACGCCGCAGCTAGCGCGCTACATCCGGTTCACCCTGACTCAAGGCAAGAGCAACTGGTGGAGCATCGACGAGCTGCGCGTGACGCAGTAGCCGTCTGCCACGCCGCCGGGGCTGAAGCGCGGCCGTTCCCTACGACGGACGAGCGCCCGGCTCGCGAGTAGGTCGGCCAAGCAGCGAGCTAGCTGCGGGCCAAATAGCGAAGGTTCCAGCGCGCTTTGCCCGTTCTAGCGACTGCGTGCGAATTCTAGCCAGGGCGAATCCGTGATCAACGAGGTACGCCAGGGACAAGTTCCAGTTCATCCGCCCGTGTCTCAACGCCTATCGATCGCCGCCACTGCGTGTCTCCTCGGCTGTATGGCCTGCGGGCCCGGCACCGGCACCGAGGGGGTCGAGGTCGGCCCGCTCCAAGGCCGCTTCTACGTCTCGGACGAGTTCTCGCCGAGCGGTCACATGGGCGACGGAGAGAACCCCGGTTTCATCACCGCCAACATCAACGAGAAGTGCAAGGCGCGCGCACCCGGCGCTGGAGGTGCTTGCTACCGCTTCGACTACCAGCCCGACCTCAGGCCAGGCGCCGCCATGTGGGCAGGCGTGTACTGGGTCTACCCGAGCAACGACTGGGGCACGCGCCAAGGGCGCCAGCTGCTTCCCCCGTACAAGCGCGTGCGCTTCAAGGCGGCTGCCGACTCGCGACCCGACCCGTCGAACCCCGAGACGAAAGAGACGCCACGCGTCTCGTTCCTGGTTGGCGGCATCGGCAGCAATCCGGCGGATCCGCAGCCGTACAGCGACGAGACGCTCGGCAAGCAGCAAGCGATCAAGAACGCTTACCTGACGCCGGAGTGGCAAGACATCGAGATTGACCTCACGACGGTCGTTCCGAC
>JAYUYU010000639.1:0-10992 GCA_043752365.1 Myxococcales bacterium
GGAGGGGCCGGAGCCTGGCCCGATCTACCTACAGAATCACCCCTTCGACGTGCGCTACCGCAATTTGTGGATCGTCGAGAAATAGCTGCGCAGGCGTCGCGTAAAGGCGCAGCGGGATGGCTCGGCAGCGGCGCTGTGTGTGGCGCTTCGCTGCCCGCCGGCTGCCCAAACCTAGTCGATCACGTCGACCAGCCACTCTCGAACCCGCCACCGCTAAGCCCCACGGCTTTTGCGAGCACAGCTGCCGGTATGGCTGCGTCAACGATGCGGAGTGCGCTAGCGGCGAGATTTGCCTGTGTGGTGATCTGATCGGTCGCTGCGTTGAGGCGACGTGCACGGTTGATGGCGATTGCGGAGAGGGCTTTGTCTGTCAGCGTTATGACGGCCTCACTGATGGCGGCAGGGCGCTTTGCGACATCGAGCGCTTTGCTTGTCAAACAGCGGACGACAGTTGCGGGAGCGATGTCGATTGTGGCGAACGCACTTTCTGCAACGCCGACTCGGGTCGCTTTGAAGCTTTGAATGCGTCCGTCTTGCACCTCATTGTGCGAGCATTGGTCGGCCATTTTGGGTACTGGGCGCTGCTCGTACCGCCTCACTCAAGGCGGACGCTGCGTGGTCGACGGCGTCTGTTTTGTTCGATGCCTCCGAGTACTCGCCCGAGCTTCGAGCCCTGGCCGCGCAGGCCTGGGCTCGCGTCGGTTTGATGGAGCACGCTTCGGTGGCGGCGTTTGCACGCTTTGCTTTACAGCTTCTAGGTCTTGGCGCTCCGCGCGAGGCGGTCGAGGAGACCGCCCGGGCCATGGCTGACGAAGTGCGTCACGCCACGCTGGCGTTCGCGGTGGCGAGCCAGTTCGATGGGCGTAGCTATGGTCCTGGCCCACTCGACGTGACGGATTGCATGCCCTCCGGCACCTTGGCGGAGGTGACTCGCTTGGCGTTCCGCGAGGGCTGCATCGGCGAAACGATTGCCACCCTCGAGGCGCGCGAGGCGGCGGAGCACGCACTCCCGGCGGCACTCCAGCAAGTGCTTCACCACGTTGCGGACGACGAAACCCGCCACGCAGAGCTGGCGTGGCGCTTCGTGCGTTGGGCATTGGAGCAGAGGCCAGAGCTGGTTTTGGGCGTGCGCGAGGAGCTAGCAGGGGCCGTTCGGGAGAGTGCTTCGATGAGCGCAGCCGCTTCCGAGCAGGAGATGCGGCTGCTCGAGCTAGGCGTGGTTCCCGACGGCCTGCGCGACGAAATCCGCTCGGCCACGCTGCAACACGTCATCACTCCTTGCCTGGCGGCGCTCGAAGCCGCACTTGGGTCGAAACAGTACTCATCTCGAAACGAGCAACTGCGCTGCCCGCACCCTCCCAATAGCTGAACGCATGCGACGCATCCGGCGCCATGCGGTCTTACCGCATTCGGTCTGCCTAAGGCCGGTTGTGCCGCCGCTGCATCAAGAAAAGGAACCCGTTTGGCGCGCGGCAGGCACTAGCGACGCTACGGAGTGAGGCCCAACCCCACACGGGGATGCGATCGGTGAGCGACATGCGCAGACGAATACAGAGCGTTGTGATGAGTGCCGTGCTGGCCGCGTGCGCCGGCAACGCGAATGAGACGACCACGCCGGGCTCGATGACGCCGGTGGGTGGCGCTGCGGGCGCGGACAACAGCCCTGGTAGGGCCGGCGGTGGCATGGCGTCGATTTTGGCAGGCGCGGGTGGCGCGCTGGCGGGCAGCGCCGGCTTGGCGGAATTTTCCGGCGCCGCGGGCGCCGCGGGCACCGCGCCAGGTGGCAGTTCCGCGCAATCCGGCGCGCCGGGTCAAAGCGGCGCGGGCGGCGGGGACCCCAGCTTGAATCAGCTCGCCGCGCCATTCGACCAGCTGCGGCTCGACCTACCGTGTGATCACTACCAGGACCAGCCTTGCGAGCCGCAGAACAGCGGCATGCCGGAGCGCGGCTACCTGTGTTGCTACGTGGACGAGACCATCGAGCGCAAGAATCGGCCGCACGTCGACACAGAGCTCGCGTTCGGAGGCGACCCGAATCGTACCTACGACGTGGCGCTGCGCGTGCGCGGCGTGGTCGAAAACCGGGACTACATGAGCCAGGGAAAGAAGGTCGGAGCGTGGCTGCTCGAGCAATCAGGCACTGAGCTACCAAAACCGGGTGCGATTCACGTCTTCGGTTTCACGGTGCGCGATCCGGAAAAGACCTTCTATTTCAACTCCTGGAACGACGTAACGACCCCCGCTCGCCTGGTCGCCGTCGACTACCAGGCCACCCTGCCGATCCGCGGGGGCTCCAAGGTGCGCGTCTTCGAGTACGACGACATCGGGAAGATTTGGGCCAACGCGGCCAAGCTCACGGTGCCGGAGCTGCCCCCTTACCCGGAAGCGGTCGAAGGCCAGTACCTGCACTTCGACGTGCTCTCCGTCACGCCACGCCCGTAGTCGGTTTTTCGCGGGCCGTTACGCCGCCCTGGATCCAGAAGGGTGGTGAGCATGTCGCAGCCAAGACGAGTCTTGCGTCGGAGCGCCCTCACAAGTCTCCGGAATCACTTTGTATGCAAAGTCATCCGGAAGCTTGTCAGGGCGCCTTGCGAGCGAGCGAGCGAGCGAGCGAGCGCCCGACCATGCCGCTTCGCAGAAGGCGTTGCGCTGCAACCAGCAGCGCTGGTGCGTAGGCCCCACGAGGCCCGCCCTACCATCCCAAGGAGGGGAGCGGCAAACCGCGCGCGTGCAAGATCCCGGCTTGGTTTGCGAGCGCCAGCTGCTTCGACGCTCATGCCAACGTGGCCGAGCTACCAGGACAGAGCATCGCTCTAGCGCAAGAGTATCGGTGCGGACGCCAAAGCAAGCGTGCTCACGCGCTGAGCACCTTTGAAGTGACGACCTCGGATGTCGCGCCGAGCCCGCTTCCGGTCTGGCTGGGACAGCCCGTCGCAAGCTGTTCTGTTGGCTAGCGATCATCGGGGCTCCGCGAGCGCGGCCCTTCGTCCGCCCTGCGGGTCAGTGAATCAGCTCGCGCGCTGTCCGCTGTGATTCAGTGCACTGCGTCCCCTGATACAGTTCGTCCCTCGCCACCGACACAAGTGCAGAGGAAGCGCGCCAATCAGCGCGCTTTGGCACTATTCGGGATGTGGCAAGGATGTTGCTCTCTGGCGGGCTATGAGCAACGCCTCGCAGCACGTAACGAGTGTCCACCGCACCAGCCACTCGGGCCGGACGAGCCTGCGGCTATTGGTCGCAGCCCTAGCCACCTATCCGCTCCTGGCGTGCTCGGTGGATGCCAGCGACGAAGAGTCGCTGGATATCTCGCAGCAGGCGGCAAAGCTGCCGTTCGCCGAAGTCATCATACCGATCGAGCAAAGGCCGACGTTCCCGTGGCAGAAACCCGACCCGGAGGAGCTGGTCGAAATCACGGCTGGCAACGCACACACCTGCGTCCGTAAGCGCAACGGCAACGTGTACTGCTGGGGCCGAGATGATCTGGGCCAAGTGGGTCGTTCGCCGAACGCCACTTGCACCAGCACCCCCGACAATTGTGTCGACCGTCCCTCCCGCGTGTACGACTACGGCGGCTTGGCCGCGGCCACACAAATCGACGCGGGCGACAACCACACCTGCGCGCTCGACTCAGCGGGCAAGGCCTACTGCTGGGGCTCCATGAGCGATGGTCAAGTCGGCGCAGGCTACACGGGCTCTGTCTCGGAGCCGATGCCCGTAGCCGGTGGTCTCACCTTCACCTCGATCAGCGCCGGGACGTATGACTCGTGCGGTACGACGGCAGACGGACTGTTTTGCTGGGGCTTTCCGCTGCCCAGCGGGCCGCAATTCCAGCCTAGCTGGCTAACGCCGGTGCGCGTTTATTCGGCGATCGGATTGGCTCCGACCGGAGTGAGCGTCGGCTACGGTCACGTCTGCGCGCAGTGGGTGAGCGGCAGCTACCGTGAGACGAACTGTTGGGGCCGCAACTGGGAAGGCCAAACGGGATCCACGCCCTCGCCCTTCACCGTGTTGGGCCAGGGTCCGTTCGACGTGCCCTCGGACGCGCTGCGCGTGACGACGCAAGGCACCTTCACCTGCGTCGATCGACCAGGGCCGAGCGTGCTGTGCTTCGGTGCGGGCACGAACGGTCAGCTCGGTAACGGCATGGCCGTCAATTCTTCCACTCCGCAGCAAGTCGGCGGAGCGACGTTGCTCGGCTTTCCGCCCATGGCTCTGAGCGGAGTCAGCACCGGCCAATTCCATGCGTGCGCGCTCGACCCGGCAGGCGCCGCCTATTGCTGGGGCAACGGCAATTACGGCCAACTCGGCAACGGTTTATCTGCGCGTGGCGCCGGAAGCTCTTCGAGTATGCCCGCCGCGGTCGTGGGTGGGTTGACGTTCAAAGCCATCGCCGCCGGGCAGCGCCACACCTGCGCCATCGGCACCGACAACCGCATCTACTGCTGGGGCAGCAATTACCATGGCGAGCTCGGCACGCAGTACAAGGTGAACAACGAGGGGTACACGACTGGCTGGGTGGCAAGCCCGGTGCTGGCACGCGCTCCGAGGGATTGACCGCCGGCTCAGGCGCCGCTTCACCCACGAAGCGGCGCCGTGAGCGCGACGCGTGCTACAAGGCTGGCGGTGTCAGATACGATCGAAGACGGGGCCGAGAGCATCGCGCTGAGCAGTCGTCGGAGTATCTGCACGTTGGTCGTCGTCCACTCGCCGGACTCACGGGCCGTAGGCACGCGCGTCGACCTCGCGCGCAAGAAGACCTTGTTCGTCGGGCGTGAGGTCGAAGGCGGCCTGAGCGTGAACGACGAGCGCGTCTCCAAGCAGCACCTGCTGATCGCCGCGGTCAAGAGCGAGTTCGAGTGTGCCGACGTCGGCAGCACGAACGGCACCTTCGTCGACGGCGCCACGCAAAAGACCGCGCGCCTCAAGCACGGGAGCGTGATTCGCGCCGGCAATACGCTATTGGTCGTGTCGTTCGCAGAAGAAGCAAGCGCCCTTGGCGAGCGCGTCGCGCGCCTGGCCCCCACCAGTTTTCCGATCTTGCTCCAGGGTGAGACCGGCACCGGCAAGGAAGTGATGGCGCGTACCATTCACGAGCAGAGCGGGCGCAGCGGTGCATTCGTGCCGCTCAATTGCGCGGCCCTGTCGCGCGAGCTGCTGGCCGCGGAGCTGTTCGGTCACGCCAAAGGCGCGTTCAGCGGCGCGACGACGGCGCGCCCGGGCTTGTTCCGCACCGCCCACACCGGCACGCTGTTCCTGGACGAGATCGCGGACCTTCCCCTCGATCTGCAACCGGCGCTGTTGCGCGTGCTCGAAGAGCGCAGCGTTCGTCCCGTCGGCTCGGATCAAGAAGTCGCGGTCGACACGCGCGTGCTCGCCGCCACGCACGTTGATCTCGAGCAAGCCGTCACCGCCGGCTCGTTTAGAGCCGACCTCTACGCGCGCCTGGCTCACGTCGTGCTGCGCTTGCCGCCGCTGCGCGAGCGACGCGCCGAGCTGCTGCAGCTCGCGGCCAGCCTCGCCCCCCACCTGCGCTTCTCGCCGGACGCAGCAGAGGCGCTCTTGCTCTGGCACTGGCCCCGCAACATTCGCGAGCTGCGCGCGCTGACGGACGTGACCGCCGTCTTGCTCAAAGACGCCAGCAGCGTCGTCCGCCTGCGCGACCTGCGCGACCGCATTGGCCCGGCCGCCGATCGCGTACGGCAGCGCGCCGGCTCGGCTCCGTCTGACGCCCCGCCCGCCGCGCCCGAGCCGCACCCCACCGCCGAGCGCCGCGCCCGCCTGATCGCCCTGTTTCAAGCCCACCAGGGCAACGTCTCCAAGGTCGCGGCCGAGCTCCGCACGCCGCGCGCGCAAGTCTACCGCTGGCTCAAAGCCGCCGGGCTCGACGTCGGCGATCTACGCATTCGCAAAAGTCCCTAGCCAGCTCCTGACCGCCGGACAAGGACTCATCACGACTCTGGCGGCTGAAGCACTCGACCTCCTCCGTCTATCTTGATGTGACGCTTACCTCGCTACGGCCCACAGTACGCCGGCATCGAACAATGACCAGCCGTCGGCGGTGAGGTTCTTCAGGGACTCGGTGCGAACGAACAGTGCTAGGCGCCGCGCGGGTGCGTCGAGGAGCGGCATACTCTCTCCCGCTTCGTAGGCGCAGATGGCGCACAGCTCGGGGTGCGCGGCAAGCTGGCCGACGGACAGCGCGGAGTAGCGCAGCGCCTCGTTCGTGAAGACGGGCGAGTCGTACACGGTCACGACGCCTGCAAGGCCGGCCGCGAGCGGACCCTCCACCTGAATGATGAGCTCGCTGGTTTCGCTCAGGCCATACTCACCGGGCACCCGGTTCGTCATTCCGAGCCAAGGATACATCCAAGCCTCCATGGCTATGACCGGGACAGCCGCCCTCAACAGCTGTTCGTCGATCGCCTCTGCCATAGCAGTCGACGACACCACGACCAGATCCTGCCCGGTGACGTCGATCGGGCTCAGGTGATCATGCTCGGTCACGAGCATGCCCAGTCGCTGCAAGCTCTGTGTCAGGAGCGCGTCTTGGGCGTGCTCAGGATCGTTTTCACCGAGAACCAGCAGGACGCTTCGTCCAGACGCGAGGCTCGAGCCCGTGCCGCCGGTCGCAGGCATGCCACCGGTCGCAGGCATGCCACCGGTCGCAGGCGTGCCGCCGGCCGCAGCGGCGCCGCCGGAGGCTGCTGGCGGGGCTACCATGTCGCCTCCGATGGCGTTGAGCGTGAGGATGGGCCCCACCTCGGTGCATGCCGGCAGCCCGCGAGAACGCTGGCCGCGAGCCACGAACCCAGCTTCAAAGCGCTCCCCCAACGGAAAATCCGAGTCCAGCCCAAAGGCCCTGAGGCGACAGCGTCGTGCCGTCGGTCACGACCCCCACTGCGCTCATTGGCAGATAGCCACCTCCCAAGGTGGCGCCCAAGCGAAGCGAGCCTAGTGCAAGGACGAGCGCGCCATCCACTCCCATGTCGGCCGTCACCCCCTGGACACTTCCCGCGCTGACGTCACCGTGGGTGCTCTGACCGCTCAAGCGCACGGCAGCGAGCGCGCCGAAAACGCCGAGCTGAACGGCAAGATCTGCACGGGTGCTCGAGCGCCAAGCGGCACCGACGGCAAACTCGGCGACGGTCAATTGTGCAGAGCCGAGAGCTAGCTCCGCAGAGCCTCGCTCGATTGTCAGCTTCAAGCGCGGGGCGACGTGGCCTTGCCAAAAGCTGGCCTGAACTCCGGCAAGGGGCCGGCAGCGAAGGCGGGGGGATTCCGGGCGCGCGCACCGCCTAAGAGCTCGATAGCTACGTGCCGGGTGCTCGGTCTGCTCACTGGGGGGAGCCGGGGCTCATCGAGTGAGCCACGAGATGGAAGATTCGCGAGCTTAGCTTGAGGCGCCTGCGTGCGCTCGAGCCAGACAGCGATCACGAGCTGCGACGCGGCCACCGCTACCAGCCGCTCGGCTTCAGGTTGCGTAGGCGACAGCGTGATCGTCCGCGTGGCAAGCTCGTGGGTGTCGGTGTTGACGACGCGGATCTCGGCCCGCCCGCGGCCACAGTCGAGCGCCACATGCAGCGCCGGAACGTGTCGCTCGACCCCGAGGTCCAGCACGAGCAGAGGGCGAAGCTGCTCGGCATTCACGAAAACGCAGCCGCGGGTGTCCACGTCGAGCGGACGAGCTGGTTCGGTATGCGGCGCCGCCAGGGCGGCGGCTGGACCCAGCGTGCCTGTCGCGAGCGCCATGAGTACGAGGATCGTCGCCGACCGCTGCGAAGCAAGGCTCGGCGCGCACAGGTTCCTCACCGGCATCAGAATAGCGTGCTCAGCTACTTTGCGGGAGCGGACGCTGCGTCGACCACCATCGAACGCAAGGTGTCTCGGTGAATACCCTCCGGATAGGTCCCTGGCAGGGTGGCCCGCGCGAGCTCGCCGCGCGCTGTGATCCGATGGCTCCACCCAACTCAGGAGTGGCACCCGTGAGGCGCCTGACCCGCTTTGAGTATGACAATACCGTCCGCGATTTGGTCGGCGACGCGTCGAGCCCCGCCAAGGATTTTCCCGCCGAGCCCATGACGGACGGCTTCGACAACGCGCAAAAAAGCCAGCTCGTCAACGACGTCCACGCGGAACATTACCTCGAGGCCGCCGAAGCGATCGCGGCGCGCGCCGTGACCAAACTTTCATCGCTGCTCGCGTGCGATGTGGCGACGGTTGGCGCGGATGCTTGCGGCGCTGTCTTCATCCGGGACTTTGGCGGGCGCGTGATGCGACGCCCATTGAGCGCCGCCGAGCTGGAGCGCTTCAACGGATTCTTTGCGAGCGCCAACGCTCAGTACGGCTTCGAGGACGCGATCCGCATGACGTTCGAGGCCCTGCTGCAGTCGCCCCGGTTCCTGTATCGGCTAGAAGAGGCAAGCGGCACGGGGCAGGCGCCAGACGACTTCAGTCTGGCTTCGCGTCTTTCGTACCTGATTTGGGGCACTATGCCGGATCCAGAGCTCTTGCAGCTAGCGGGCGCGGGCGCGTTGAGCGACCCCTCGCAAGTCGCGCTCCAGGCCGAACGAATGATCGTGGATCAGCGCGCGCGCCTCGTGCTCGACAAGTTTCACACGGGCTGGCTCGGACTCGGGGGCCTCGATCGACTGTACAAGGACACGTCGCGCTTTCCGACCTACAGCCCCGAGGTGGGACAGCTGATGGCCCGGGAAACGTTGGAGCTTCTGGCGCAAGCGTTCGCGAGCGGCGAAACCTTGGGGTCGGTGCTCACAGGATCGAACAGCTACGTCAATGGCACGTTGGCGAGCTTTTACGGGCTCATCGCTGCCCCAGGCAATGAGTTTTCGAAGGTCGACCTGAGCGCAAATCACCGAGCGGGGCTCCTGACGCAGCCGTCTCTTTTGACACTCCACAGTAAGCCCGACCTCACCTCGCCTACGCTGCGCGGAAAATTCGTTCGCTCTCGCGTTCTGTGCGGAGAGGTACCAGCGCCGCCCGACGGCGTCCCGACCGACCTTCCACCCCCCGAGCCGGGACTCAGCACGCGCGATCGCTTAGCGAGTCACGCGACGAACCCGAGCTGCTCTGGCTGTCACAGCCTCATGGACCCGCTCGGACTCGCCTTCGAAAGTTACGACGCCGTAGGTGCCTTTCGAGATACCGAGGGCGGCCTCCTGATCGATAGCAGTGGCGAGCTTTCGAGTAGCGACGTCGATGGTCGCTTCGAAGGTCCGGCACAGCTTGGTTCGATGCTGGCGAGTAGCCAAAACGTATCGGCTTGCCTGTCCAACTATTGGCTTCAGTACGCGCTCGGTCGGGAGGCCACCGCCGACGACGCTTGCTCGATGCGGACGGTCATCGACAGCTTCGACGCCCACGATCACCAACTGCCAGATATCCTGCGCGGGCTGGTGCGGATGGACGCATTTCTATATCGCAACCAGGCAGGGGTGACAGGGGTGACACCATGAGAAGAACCATTGCGCGTCGTCATTTGCTGCGCGGGCTCGGCGGCGTTGGCGTCGGCCTGCCCTTCTTGGAGGCACTGCGGCTAGGTAAAACCAGCACCGCCCATGCGCAGGGCCTGGCTTCGCCCAAGCGATTGATCCTCATGACGACGCCCGGCGCGATGGACTCGGGGCGCCCCACAGGCAACGACTCGAGCCTCACCCTGGGGCCGGTGCTGGCGCCGCTCCAGCCGCACGTCGCGGACATCTTGGCGCTGGACGGCTTGGATCTCGAGGCGGGGCTGCAGAGTACCGCGCATCGAGGCGACGGCGCCGGACACGCGAGCTTCGGCTGCCTATTCACGGGCAATCGGCTGACGAAGGGCGGCCCGCACGCTGACGGCGACGGGTTCGCCGTCAGCGTTAGCGGGCGATCGCTCGACCATGTGCTCGGCGACGCGATTGGGCAAAACCACAAGTTTCCGTCGTTACAGCTGCAGGTGGGCCCGGCGCCTCACGAGCGCTGGGGCTGGATGGGCGCCCACGCTTCGTGGCTGGGGGATAACCAATGGGCCGAAATGGAGTGGCACCCCGAGCGTCTGTACGAGCGGCTCTTCTCCACGTTGCTGAGCGACGGCCCTGCCGAGAACCCCGAAAAGTGATAAAACGCCGGATCGCGCAACGCCAGAGCGTGCTCGACTTGGTCAGGGAAGAGTACTCGCGGCTCTCGCGCTCCGTCGGCGCAGAAGACAAAGCCAGGCTCGAGCAGCATTTCGAGGCCATCCGCTCGCTCGAGACGAGGCTCTCGCAGGGCAGCAAGCCCAACCTGGCGCCGATCGGGGCCGCCTGCAAAAAGCCCGTCGTCACGCCCGGCATCGATTGGGAGGATGAGGCCAAAACGCCTGAGATCGCCGGTATCTTCCTCGACGAGATTGCGATGGCCTTCGCCTGCAACCTCACGCCGGTCGTCACGCTGCAATGGTCTCGGTGCACGAGCCGCAACACCTTCCCCTGGCTCGATATCGGGAGCGAGAGTTGGTACCACGATTGGCAGCACGCGGAGGCAGACGCGGATCTGCAAAAGGTCAATCATTGGTACGCGGGGCAACTGGCGGCGTTGATCGATCGCCTCAAGAGCCTGCCCGAGGGCGATGGCTCGGTGTTCGACAACACCGCCATCGTTTGGACGACGGAACTCGGCGACTCTGCCGGTCACATCGAAAAGAACCATTGCTGGATCGTGGCAGGCAACTTGGGGGGCAGCTTCCGCACCGGCCGCTACGTGAAGCTGAGCCCGCCCAATTCTTATCACAATCACCTGCTGGTCTCGCTCCTCAACGCAATGGGAGTAGAGCAAGGCAGTTTCGGAGATCCGGACTTTGGCGTGGGCCCGATGAGCGGATTGCTATAATCCTCGACTTCGCTCCATCCGCTGCGCGGCTACCCCCGGCTTCAAATTCGATGATGCGGCTCTCAGCTCGAACGACGCCTAGTGCGGCGGCGCTCTCCGCGGCGACGAGATGCGGGCTTTGAGACGCAAGAC
>JAYUYU010000640.1:0-4464 GCA_043752365.1 Myxococcales bacterium
GCATCAAGCGTCTGGTGCAAGTCGACCAAAAGCCTATCGGTCGGACGCCGCGTTCGAATCTGGCGACGTACACCGGTTTGTTCGACGAAGTGCGCCGGGTATTCGCTACGACGCCACTTTCGCGCAAGCGTCGCTACGACGCAGGCCGCTTCTCGTTCAATATCGCTCGGGGGCGTTGTGAGACCTGTGAGGGGGAAGGCTTCGTCATGGTCGAGCTGCTGTTCTTGCCGAGCGTTTACTCACCTTGCCAGGTGTGCAAGGGCGCTCGATACAACGACGCCACCCTCGAAGCTCGCTACCGGGGCCGCAACATCGCGGAGGTCCTTAGCCTGACGGTAGATGACGCACACGAGTTCTTCATGGATGAAGCCGCCATCGTTCGCCCGCTGTCGGTGCTCCAGCAGGTGGGACTAGGCTACTTGCGGCTGGGTCAGCCCGCGACCGAGCTTTCAGGCGGCGAGGCCCAGCGCATCAAGTTGGCCACCGAGCTGCAGCGCACGCAGCGCAGCGGCACTATCTACATTCTCGACGAGCCCACGACGGGGCTACATCCAGCGGACGTCGAGCGACTGCTGAAGCAGCTCCAAGGCTTGGTCGACGCAGGAGCCACCGTGATCGTGGTGGAACACGACATGCAAGTCGTCAAGCAGAGTGACTTCATCGTCGACATGGGCCCAGGCGCCGGTGACGAGGGCGGGCAAGTGGTCGTCAGCGGACCGCCGCAGCTCGTGGCCCGCAGCCGAGACAGCCGGACCGCCGAGTTTTTGCGCCGAAGCTAGCGCCGAAAATTTGCGGTTGTCTCGAGGTTTTTACGCGCGCGACCCTCGTAAACCCCCAAGAGCCGCAGAGTGCATTTCGAGATCTGGGGGCCCTCCAAGTCGCAATCTGGGGGCCTTTCGGAAACGATTGCAGACCGACGTCGGCGGGCGCGTCATGACGGCCCGCGCTGCTTTGCGCGCCGCGGCCGACGCGGTACCCGCCGTGGCTTCGACTTAGCCGTAGTAGACGATCCCACCCTGGACAGCGTGCGCTGCCGGTCCCGCGCGTTGCAGCGATTGAGGTCGACCCGGCTGCGGATCGGGCGCATGGTCTTTGCGAATCACGCGGGCGTCACCATGACCATCGCCCATTCGCATCTCCAGTCTGCACCTGTTGCTAC
This sequence comes from Myxococcales bacterium, assembly GCA_043752365.1. Classification (GTDB taxonomy): domain Bacteria; phylum Myxococcota_A; class Polyangia; order Polyangiales; family Polyangiaceae; genus PMG-095. The sequence goes on from JAYUYU010000640.1 coordinate 1,160, forward strand.
GCGCATGCAGCGCCTACGCGAAGCGACTCGCGCGGCGCACATGCGCATCGAAGGGGTGCTCCCGTTGCTCGATACGAAGCTGAGTCGGACCGACTATCTTGGAGTTATCGCCGCGTTTTACGGCTTCTATTCGACTTTGGAGCCGCGCCTGCTCTTGGCGGCCGGCGTGAACGCGGGCGAGCTCGAGCTGCCTCGACGTGCGAAGCTGCCGCTGCTCACGTTGGATCTGCAGGCCCTGGGCAGCAGCCCCGCTGAAATCGCCGCCTTGCCGTGCTGCTCCGAGCTTCCGTTCACGTCCACGCCCTCGCAAGCCTTGGGCGCCCTTTACGTTCTCGAAGGGGCGACCTTGGGTGGTCAGGTCATCGGTCGTAATTTGCGCGCAGTGCTCGGTTTGGACCGCAACAACGGCGCGGCTTTCTTCGCCGGTTATGGCGACGAAACGAGGCAAATGTGGCGGCTCTTTTCCGAGCACGTCAATGGTTCGACGAGCCTCGACAGCGTCGAGCTTGCCAAGTCCGCCGTCGATACCTTCGAGACGTTGCGTGGCTGGCTCGTCCAGGCGGTCAAATGATAGAGCCTGTCGAAGCGCTTCAGTGCGAGGCGGAACCCATTCGCATTCCCGGGGCAATACAACCTCACGGGGTGCTCATCGGCCTCGACCCTCGGACGCTGAAGATCACGCAGGTGAGCGCAAATAGCTCGGCGCTATTCGGCGTCGACGCCAGCGACGTGCTGAACCGCCCCCTGGAAGCGCTGATTGGCCGCCCTGGCGGCGATACCCTGCTCAAAGCGCTGTCGCTGAATCGGCTGCTCGATACGGAACCTCTGTTCGCTGAAGTAAACGGCGGCACCTTCGATGTGCGCGCGCATCGCCACGACGACGTAACCATCGTCGAATTCGAGCGGCAGGCTTCTAGCGTACGGGGCGGGGCAACGACCGACGCAAGGTTGCGTTCGGCCTTATCGCGCATGCAGCGGCCGGAAAGCATGCGTGACATTTGCTCGATCACGGTGGAAGAGATTCGCAGGCTCACCGGCTTCGATCGCGTACTCTTGTATCAGTTCGACGAAGAAGGTCACGGTGACGTCATCGAAGAGGCTCGGGCGGAAGACGTGGACGCTTACCTGGGTCACCATTTCCCAGCATCGGACATCCCGCGACAAGCACGCGAGCTTTACCTGCTGAACTGGCTGCGCTTGATCCCGAATGCGAGCTACGTCCCAGTGCCGCTAATTCCCGAGCGGCGCCCCAATGGCGCTCCGCTCGACCTTTCGTTCTCGACCTTGCGCAGTGTATCGCCCGTGCACCTGGAGTACCTGCGAAATATGGGCGTTGAGGCGTCAATGAGCGTGTCGTTGGTGCGCGACGGAAAGCTTTGGGGGCTGATTGCTTGCCATCATCGCGCGGCGCATCACGTCAGCTTTGCAGCCCGTGCAGCGTGTGAAGTAATTGGTCGCGTCGCATCGCTCCAAATTGCAGCGATCGAAGAAATCGAGTCGCGCACATTTCGCGACTCGCGTGCCGGCATTGAAGCCAAGTTGGTAGATGCCATGCGCAACACGCAAGAGGAGCCGACGCTGGCGCTCTTGCAACGAGGAGACGCTTTGCTCGCGCTCGTCGACGCTTCAGGCGCCGCCGTGTGCTCGTCAGCGGGCGTGCATACCGTAGGGGTCACGCCGAGTTCGGCAGAGCTTGCCGCACTGCTCGCCTGGATTGCCAGAGAAGGATGCGGCAGTGCGCTCCACACCGATCGTCTTTCAGAGAGGCACCCGCCGGCTGCTGCCTATTCGGACGTCGCGAGTGGGCTCCTTGCCGTAGCGCTTCCCGGGGTCGAGACTTCTTACGTGCTCTGGTTCCGCTCCGAGCTCGTGCGCACGGTGAGCTGGGCGGGCAATCCAATCAAGGCCACGCAGGCGGGCGAAGGCCGCGAAGCGTTTCGTCCGCGGACCTCGTTTGAAACCTGGCAAGAGGTCCTCCGCGGCCGAAGCCGCGACTGGCGCCATGAGGAGGTCGACGCCGTCGAAGACCTGCGTCGGCGCGCCATCGAGGTCGATCTGGGCCGGCAAATCGCCCGGGCCGAGCAGGCCGTTCGGCACCGCGACGAGACCGTTGCAATTCTGTCGCACGACTTGAAGACGCCGCTGCAGGTGATTCATCTTGCGAGCGGGGCCCTGCGTCGCGAGGGCTCGGCTCGAATGCGAGCGCTGACGATTGATCGCGTTGAACGTGCCGTTCAACGGATGAACACTCTCATTCACGACCTCCTGGACCTCGCCAAGATCGAGGCCGGGCGCGTCGAACTGACCAGGAAGCCCTGCCTTGCCAGTAGTCTGCTCTTGGACACGTTTACAATCCTCTCGCCGCTGGCTGACGCCAAAGACATCCGCCTCGACCGGGCCGGGGAAGCTCGGGTGCACGCCGATGGCGACCGCCTCTTTCAGGTGCTCTCCAACTTGGTTGGCAATGCGGTCAAGTTCACCCCTGCTGGTGGCGCGGTAACGGTGCAGGTCGAGGATGTCGCAGGCGATGCGGTTCGGTTCGCGATCACCGACAACGGTCCTGGTATCGCCGCGTTCGAACTGGGCCACATTTTCGACCGCTACTGGCACGCGCGCCGCGGACGTGGCGCCGGCACCGGGCTTGGGCTGTACATCGCCAAGGGCATCATCGAAGCGCATGGAGGCCGTCTCTGGGTGGAGAGCGTGCTGGGTGCCGGCTCGACGTTCTATTTCACGTTGCCCCGTTCAGCGGAAGACGTGATGACGCAGCCCGACGGCTCGCCCTCGGCGCCCGATAGCCAGGGCGGCGGGCGGCAGTCGTAAGGAGCGCCCACGCGAGGCGCACCGGTACCGATCGGCTGCGCCGGCGGCTTGATCGGATTGTGGATAGTCGGGAGACCTCTTTTCGAGCAGGGGTGTTGTCGAGCCGGGGATGGCGCCATAGCTTGAGCCCATACCCTCGTCGACCGCCTCATCCACCGCGCCGAGATCATCGACATCGAAGCCGACAGCTATCGCCTCAAGGAAGCCAAGGAACTCACCGCGGCGCGTACCAAGCGGCGCAGCAAAAAGCCGGCGAGCTAACGTCCTGTTCACCGGTGAAGATCACCGCTCAGGCGCGTTCTTCACCGGTGAACTTCACCGAATATCCGCGGTTCCGCGTGCCCGCCAACACGGCTCAGCGCTCGATCTCCTGCGAGGCTAATCACTCGGCGTCGTTTCGATCATTGGCAGACGAACCCGACATCCATCTCGCAGCTCAAATCCCACCAGGTATCAAGCTCGTTCGACACGCAGCTCGCGGC
>JAYUYU010000641.1:0-10991 GCA_043752365.1 Myxococcales bacterium
ATGTTTCGTCGGCACGCTATGCTGGGCGAGCCCTTGAAACTCCCCTCGAGCCCCCCGCACCTCAGCGCGCCCGACATCGAAACCTGGGCCGAGCAGTACGTTCGGAGCACGGATCTTGGTCACAAGCTAGCGCCGCCGCCGCCGCCCAAAGCGTTCCGCGAGCAGGCGCAGGCGCTACGGCTTGCCGAGCCCGGGCGGCCGGCAGAGCTGCGAGCCGCGCGCCGAGGCGAACGAACCCCGAAACCCGAAGCGCTGGACGAGCCGCACTACCGCGCGCGCACGCTGCATGCCTTCCTTCATCACGAGCTGCAGGCCGCCGAGCTGATGTGTTGGGCCATCTTGGCGTTTCCGGAGGCCGAGCAGGAGTTTCGTCGCGGGCTTTTGGCCATTTGCATGGATGAAATCCGACATATGGCGCTCTACGCCGAGCACATCGAAACGCTCGGCTGCCAGGTCGGCGACTTTGGCATACGCGATTGGTTCTGGAAGCGCGTGCCCAGCTGCGAATCGAAGCTGCAGTTCGTGGCCGTGATGGGCATGGGCCTCGAGGCCGCTAATCTCGAGTACGCGTCGAGCTTCGCCGCGCGCTTCCGCCTCGCCGGTGACGAAGTCGGCGCTCGCATTCAAGAACGCATCGCCGCCGAGGAAGTCGCGCACGTGGGCTTCGCTACGCGTTGGTTCGGGCGTTGGACGGGCGGCTGCGACTTTGCAGAATGGTCGCGGCTGCTGCCACCGCCCCTTTCGCCCTGGGTTATGCACGGCCGGCCCATCGCTAACCAGGCGCGCCGTCGCGCCGGCATGTCGGACGCGTTTCTCGAGGCGCTTGCCGCTTTCGTGCCAGAACCAAAGGGCCGCCCGCTGACGCGCGTCGAGCCTGCATGAGCCAACGCTACGCTTGGGTGCTCAACCTGGACGCAGAGCTGGAGCTAGCGCGGGGACGCCCCGGCTACGTGCCGCAACGCAAGCTGCTCGCGCAGCTGGCCGAGCACGGTGGCAGCTCACGAGCCCTGCTTGGCCCGCATGACCTACTGCTCGAGCGGCACGCCGCGCCGCGCGAAATACCAGCAGGCTTCGTCGGGCGAACGTGGTGCCCCACGCCGCTCGCGCTGACGAGCCTGCGCCAGCACGGCGTCGAGTCCGAGCCGCACCCCGACGCCTCCGTGCTGAGGCGAGTGAACCATCGCTTGTTCGCACACGAGCTGGGCGGCGGCTTGCCCGAGCAAGCGTACGTACGAACGCACGAGCAGCTGCTGGCGCAGCTTGGCGACTACGCTCGGTCCTGGCTGTTGAAGCGCCCGCTCGGCTTCGCAGGCCGGGGCCAGCTGCGCGCGCTAGGACCGCTCACCGAAAAGCAAGAGACGTGGGTCGACGCTTCACTGAAGCGCGACGGCTTGCTGGTCGAGCCGTTGGTCACGCCAAGCCATGAAGTCAGCTTGCACGGCTTCATTTGGCGAAGTGGACGCCATGAGTTGGGCAGAATTTGCAGCCAAATGGTCAGTGAGCGCGGGGTGTTTCGCGGCGTACGCTTGGCGGCGCCCGGCGAGCTTGCAGCCGACGAGGCCGCGGCCTTTTGCGAGCGCGCCGAGGCCGTGGCCAAGGCACTACTCTGCGCTGGCTACTTCGGCCCGTTCGGCATCGACGGCTACCGCTACACGCTGAACGGCGTGAGCGGGTTTTGCGCGCTGAGCGAAGTCAACGCGCGCTACACGCTCGGCTTCGTCACCGGCTTTCCGCGTCACCCGAGCGAGCTCGTGCTGGACGACTGAGCCGCTACGGCACGCGCGTCTTCAGTTTGTCGACGGCGTGCACGGGCGCCAAATCGCCCTTCATCAGGTGCGCGATGGCCCCGTAAACCAGGCGCTGACTTTCGAGCATGCCCAGGCCCGCAAAGGCCGGCGACACCACGTCGATCGTGAAATGCCCGCCGGCGCCCGAGACGTCGGCCTTGGAGCTCGGGATTTTGCTCTCGATGGCCTCACGCAGAGCGTCGACCACGTTGCCTTGAAAATCTGTCGGATGTGAAGACATGGCTCAGTACCTTGGAATCGTCGAATCGATGGCTAGCGACCAAGCGTCGATGCCACCCTTCAAGTTGTAGACCTTGCGAAAGCCTTCTTGCACGACTGACTGCGCAACGCCGCGGCTACGCATGCCGTGGTGGCAATAAAACGCGATTGGTGTCGATTTATCGAGGGCCCGCAGCTGCTCGGCCGTTTCGTCGTTGAGCGCTTTTCCGGCCGCGATGCGCGCGATGTCGCCTTCGCTATCTGGGCGAACGTCGAACAATTGCAGCTCCCCCCGATCGAGCATGGCCTTGGCGTCTTGCACCGAAAGCTCGACGACCTGCGCCGGTTGATTCGGGTTGTCGAGCTTGAAGCCGGCGTTGGGCCCGTCAATGTAGCCAATGTTCAGGCCTTGCGCGCGGGCAACGCTGCCACGATTGACGTACAACTTGAGCTGGCCGAGATCGACCTCCACGTCGCCGCGTTCTGGCGGACCGAAGAACAAGTCGTGGTCGAAGTCAGGGCTAATTTGCAAGTGCAGCACGTCGGGGTCGCCGTCGGTCATGGCGGCCGTGAAGGCGCCGATGGCTTCGGCGCTGGCGGTGACGCGCGGCGGCGCCAGCGGCGGCGCTTCGGCGCCCAGCAACAGCCCAAGCTCACCCGACGCCTTCATGTCTTTTACGATGTCGCAACCGCCGACGAACTTGCCGTCGATGTACAGCTGCGGAATCGTCGGCCACTGCGAATAGTCTTTGAGGCCATCGCGCAGCTCGGCCGAGGCCAGCACGTCTTGCGTTTGGTAGTCGGTGGCAAGCTCGTCCAAGATGGCCACGACCTGCGCGGAAAAACCGCACTGGGGGGCGCGGCGCGTGCCCTTCATGAACAGCACGACGCGATCACTCGCGACCAAACCGTCGATTCTCTGTCGTAGGGCTGCGCTCAGGGCCATGGTTCTGCGGAGTCATAGCGCAGAAGCGGCGCCCCGGGGAGTGGACTTGCGATCGGCTGGCCGGGAACGCTTCCGCGGGGCATGCTCGCCCGGTGCCGCTGGCGGATGCCACCCAAAGCGTCGCGTTGCTCGGGCCGACCAACACCGGCAAGACGCACCGCGCCGTCGAGCGCATGCTCGAGCATCAGAGCGGAATGATTGGGCTGCCGCTGCGGCTGCTGGCGCGCGAAGTGTACGACCGCGTCAGCCAACGCGTCGGCGAGGACCGCGTGGCGCTGGTGACGGGTGAAGAGAAGCGCGTGCCGCGCCGGCCCGATTTTTGGGTCTGCACGACCGAAGCCATGCCGCTCACGCGCGAGGTCGACTTCGTGGCGGTGGACGAGGTACAGCTGGCGACGCACGACGAGCGCGGCCACGTTTTTACCGACCGCCTGTTGCACGCTCGCGGCCGGGTCGAAACCTGGTTCATGGGCTCCGCGGGCATGCGCGCCCTACTCCACCGCCTGGTGCCCGCCGCCAAGCATCAAGAGCACCCGCGCCTCTCGCGCTTGAGCTTCACTGGCTCTAGCAAGTTGCAAAAGCTGCCGCCACGCAGCGCAGTCGTAGCGTTCTCGCTGCCGGAGCTCTATCAAATGGCCGGGCGGCTTCGCAGGGTACGAGGGGGCGCCGCGGTAGTGCTCGGGGCGCTGTCACCGCGCGCCCGCAACGCACAAGTTGCCATGTTTCAGGCCGGCGAGGTCGACTACTTGGTCGCGACCGACGCCATCGGCATGGGGCTGAACCTGGACGTGGCACACGTCGCGTTCGCGTCGCTACGCAAATTCGACGGCCAACACGCGCGTGCGCTGAGCGAGCCCGAGCTGGCGCAAATCGCCGGGCGCGCCGGGCGCTATCTACGCGACGGTAGCTTCGGAACGCTGGCGCCCATCGAGCTCTTACCCGACGTCGCCGAGCGCATCGAGCAGCACCAATTCGAGTCCATTACGCGCGTGAGGTACCGCAATTCGGCGCTCGACTTCGGCTCGCCCGAAGCGCTGTTGCAGTCGCTGGAAGCGCCACCTCCGGCCTCGCACCTGGCGTCGGTGCCGACCGCAATCGACGTCTCGTCACTCCGCGCGCTGTTGAAGCTGCCGGAGATTGCCAGCCGGGCACGCCGAGGCGAAGCGCTGGAGCTGCTGTGGCGCGTCTGCGAAATTCCTGACTTTCGACACATTTTGTTCGAGGTCCACGTCGCCTTGCTGCGCGAGCTTTACCTGCTTTTGTGCGAGGGGCCGCTGACGGACGAGTACCTGGCCCGCCAAACCCGCGAGCTGCAAGATCGCGCTGGTGACGTCGACGGGCTGTTAGCGCGCACCGCGCGGCTGCGCACGTGGGCTTTCGTCGCCAACCGCGCGGGTTGGGTCGAAAGCGCCGAAGCCTGGCGGCACAAGCTGACCGAGCTCGAAGACGGCTTGAGCGATGCGCTGCACGCAGGCCTCGTGTCGAACTTCGTCGAACGGCGCTCGCGCACCCGCCCCGCAGCGAAGCACGGCGCCCCGCTACCAAACGCGAACGCAGGCTCCGAGCTCGGCTTCGCCGACGCCGTGGATCCCCACCACCCGTTCGCGACGCTGTTCAAGCTGCGCGCGCAGGTGCACCTGCCGCAACCAGCGCCGAACGCGCCCTCGACCTGGGAACAGCTGGTCGACGCCCCGCACGAGGTCTTCACGCTAGACGATTCGGGTGCAATCCTGGCCGGCAGCTCGAAGCTGGCTCAATTGACGCGCGGCCCTTCGCTAACCCAGCCGGAAATACGACTGATCACGCTCGATGAAGTACCGGCCGGCACCGTTCGCCAGTTGCAGCGGCGCTTGCTGGCGTTCGCTCGCGACATGGTCGGGCGCTTGTTGGAACCGCTGAACCCATTGCGCAGCTCCGCGCGCCCCCCGCTGCGCGCCATCGCGTACCAGCTGGAGCAAGGCTTGGGCAGCGCCGCCAGAAGCGCGCTCACGGCAACGCTCGCCGCGCTCAGCGAAGCGGATCGGGCTGCGCTGAACGAAACCTTGGTCGAGCCGGGCAGGCTCGCCGTCTTCCTACCCGCGCTACTCGACGAGCGCGCGCTGGCTCGACGCCTCACGCTGGTGCGCGCCTTCGAGCCTGGCACCAAGTTGCCACCGGTCGGGCGGCCCAGCTTCGATCCACAGCACCTGTCGGCGCAAACCTGGCTGGCGCTCGGCTACGTGGTGCTGGGCGGCCGCGCGTTCCGGCTCGACTTGGCAGAGCGGGTCGCGGCCCTCGTCAGCCGAGGCGCCAGCGAGCGCGACGCGCTGGCCTGCCTTGGCTTGCCCCAGCGCGATTGGGCAGTGGTGAGCAGCGCTTTTCGCGGCGCCCTCGCAGAAAATACCTGAGCGGGTCGATCTTCCGCGCAACTCCGCTGCAGGCCGGCGGCTTCCAAGCTCGACCACCGTCTAGACCACCCAAAAGCGCTTCGCGAGCACGCTGCGTCGATTGACGTCCAGCAGCTCGTCGACCTCGCGCTCGTCTAGCTTCTCGAACAACGCGTCGGAGCCGTGCTCCAGCTTGAATTGCATCTCGTCCTCGAAAAGCGGCACGAGCGCGTAGAGGCGCACCGTTTTGCCCGTCGCGGTCTCGCACTTCCAAAACGCTTCACCGAAGCGCAGCGGTGGCCCCGCCATCACGCAACACAGCTTCGTACCCTCTACGTAGGGCTCGGCGGGGTGCCCGTTCGGAATCGTGTGCCCGAGCCCAATCCAGGTCTCGTGCAGGTGCGGCAGTCGCGCCACCAACTTCAGCGTGCGCATGGGCCAATACCAGCGCTCCTCGTCGGCCTCGTCCCCGTCCATCACCCAGTCGCGCGGCAGCGCCAGCATCAGCTCCGCAAAGCGGTGTTCTTCGGCGCCCTCGGGTACGGTCATGGGCAACGCGCTCATGCCCTGCGTCACCAGCACGTGGAATGGCCGCTCGTCAGTCGCCGCGTACACCAACACGTCCAGGTGAATCGTGTCCGAGAGCAGCTCGTGAAACACCGTGGCTTCGCCGCCCAGGTATTCGTGCAAGTGTTCACCCCAACGCTCCGCCTCGGCGTCGTCTAGCTCTACGACGGAGACGCTGCTGTCTGCGACCGAATCGTGCACCCAGCGCACCACGTCGCGCGGCGGCGGATTGTCACTTTCGGCGGGCTCCGGCGACCAACGCCCGCCCGGTCCCAACATCGACTCGGTCGGCAGCTGCTCACTGCCCGAAAGCCGCGTAGCCCCGCTGATTTCGCGCAAGAAGCGCACCACGAGCTCCATGTCCAAGCCCAAGTCGGGCAACAGCACCTGGTGATCGAAAGCCACCATCGGAGGCTGTCCGAGCGCGCCCATGCCTACCGTCTCGACCAACAGGTGATTGCCCGCCGGGACCACGCGCGTCGACACCCAGAGCTCCGAGAGTGGCTCCCCAGCCGACTGTTCGCGTAGCTTGCTTCGTGCGGAGTCAGCCGACATCAGCACTTCGCCGTTGGGGGCAAACCAGGCCAGCGCGTCGGGCATCGCGCAGATGCGTTCCGCCAGCGCGGCTAGCGCGCTCAGCTCCCGCTGCACGTCGCGTTCGGGCGGAAAAACCAGCGCGTCCTCGTCGGCGTCGAACACGTACGAGAGATTTAGCTTCACGAACGCCACGTGCTCGACGCTGGGGGCCGTCGGCTGCGCCGCGGCGCGCGCCAGTGCGTAGGGGAACGTCGCCAACCCAAAGTGGCGCAGGCTCCACGCCCCAAAAAGCTCCGCATCGTGCTCTGGATCGCCCATCGAGTCCGGCCACGGTCGATGAAAAACCTCGACCATCACCCCGGCGTCCAGCCCCGGGCCCGACCCGACCAGTACCCCACCCTCGCCCCCCAACCAGTAGGCACCCTCGGCTTCGCGCTCAACCCGCCGCGCGACCGGAAATGTAGGAGCCAGCGCGGACGCGACGGCTTCGAGCGAAACTGGTCGCTCGAAAAGCACGACGCCCGTCTGCAAGAACATGTCGCCGACCGTAACATTTTCGCAACCGCCCTGCGCCCTGGCCGAAGGGAGGGCACGTGAGCCCGCAGCATGCGGCTGCGAGCTCGAACCCGATCCTGTCAGGGGGTCCATGCGTGCCAGAACCAATTCAGTCCGCGGGGAAGAATGTTTGTGAATACGATCCGTCGCAACAAATGAGCATCGCGCCGCCAGCGCCGCCCTCACCAGCGCCGCTCGAGTCGCGGCAGCCACCTGAACCGCCGCCGGCCGTCACGCAGCTGGTCAACAAGCACACGGCCACGGCCGCCGCGGGCCACTGTACCAAAGAGGGCGCAGCCCTTGCCGCAGCTAGCGGCCAGCTCCTACGCAGCACCGCGGCCATGACCGTAGCCACGCCAACGGTCGTCGCAGCGCTTCCGGCCGTGGCCTCGTTCATCGGCTCTGCAATCCTGGTGGGCGCGACAGCAGCCGCCTATTTGAACTGCAGAGACGAGCTGGCCGCTCGGACGAAGCCGAAATGAGTCGACCGTCGGGGCGAGGCGGGGAACACCTGTCGTCTCCGCCGCGTTCGTAGCGTACGGTCGTCTTGCTGCCAGCCTTGCGCCAAATTCTCGTTCGCCGCGTCAGCCATCGCGCGCTCCTGCGCGTCGCGTGGGGCTGCTTGCTGGCAGCTTCGCTGGCATTCGCGTGGGGCTTCTGGTGGGAGCCTCAGCAACTGGTCGTCACGCGCAGCGAGCTGCGGTTGCCGGGCTGGCCCCGGCAACTCGCAGGGCTAAAGGTCGCGCTGCTGTCCGACCTACACATCGGCTCGCCGTTTTGGGATCTGCCCGCGCTCGACCGACTGGTAGAGCGCACCAACGCCGAGAAGCCGGACTTGGTGCTGCTTGCTGGCGACTACCAAATCAACGACGTACCTGGCGGCGCGTTCGTGACGTCAGAGCCAATCGCGAAGGGACTGTCGCGACTCGAGGCGCCGCTCGGAGTGTTTGCCGTGCTGGGCAATCACGATTGGTGGAACGACGGCGAGCGGACCCGCAAGGCCTTCGAAGCGCACGGCATCAAGGTGCTCGAGGAAAGCTGCCAAGTGTTGGAGCGCGCTGGCACGCGCTTCGCGGTCGTCGGGCTCGCCGATCAGATCACGCGGCCCTCCGCTCCGGCGGCTGCCATGGCCACTGCGCCCCCAGGCTTGCCCACGCTGCTGCTCGTGCACGAGCCCGACGTGTTCAACGAGTTTCCGCGTTTGGGTGTGTCCCCCACGCTGACCGTGGCCGGGCACACGCACGGGGGGCAAGTGTGGTTGCCAGTGCTAGGGCGCCGCGTGGTGCCGTCTAGCTTCGGCGAACGCTACGCCTACGGGCACGTGGTCGAAAACGGGCGCCACCTCTACGTGACCAGCGGCGTGGGCACGAGCGTGCTGCCCGTGCGCTTTATGGTCCCACCGGAAATTGCCATGCTCACGCTACGCTGAGCGCGTCACGGGCAAAGCCGACGAAATGCGCCCAACCCGCGAACGCCATGAATCCGCTGCCTGCTCACGCTGCCAGGGGTGACTATTTCGACTGTCATGAGCGCTCCACAAGTGGCCGACGCAAACACATCGAGTGAATGGTTTCGGACAGTTGCGGAGCCCGGGGCGGAAACGCCCCAGCGCGCTTCCAACGCGGCGTTGCCGACCGACGGCCGGCGCAAGCGCTTCGTGCGCCTGGTCACCTGCACCATGGGCGGGCTCGTGGCATTCACGTTGCTGGGCGTTGCCAGCTTTGCCGGGCGCCAAAACGCCATGCAAAGCGCCCTGGCCGCGCCCGTTCCTCCGCCAGTCGTCGCTGCGACGCCGGGCCCCCAAGCGCCGGTCGCGGAGGCGCCGGCAATTGCCGCGGCGGCCGCAGCTGCGGCGGTGGGGTTGGCGGCGACGCCAGCCGCCCCCGTTGCGGCGCCCAAGCCCGCTGCCGCCAAAGCAACAGCCAAGCCCAGCAAGAAAGCCGTCAAGCGCACCACGTTCTTGAGCAGCGCGACGCAACCCGCGAAGCTAACCGGCACGACTCCGAAGCGCTAAAGCCGGACGGAGCACGGCAGCTTCCCGCTTTGCAGCCATCACCCCCAGCGGCAGCGCCTGCGCGCTCGGCCTCGAACAACTTCCTGGCGAGTTTCGAAGGCGAAAGAAGTCGGGCGGCTTACCGCGCAGCCTTTGCATCGCTGTTCAGCACCCACGAGCAAGCGGGGCTCGGCTCGGCATCTCGTCGCTTGCGCGCTCAGCGCCTAGCTATGCGTGAGCCTCCAGAGCATCGCGATGATACGGTCGAGCAACCCACGCGCTGCCGCGGCTTCGACTACCTCGCAGTAGCCCCAATCAACCGCCACCCTCAGCGCCGCCCGCGTTTCATTCGCGCTGCCCGCAACGGTGAACAGCCGCGCCCGCTTGTTGCCTGGATCCGAGTAGTCCGCTTCTGCGACGTTCAGTGCCACGCTGCTTGCCGCGCGCCTCAGTTGGTCCGCGAGCGCGCGGTCGTGCCGCTTGATCCGCGGCACCAGCGGCCGCAGCGCCGCAATGAGTTGAAAGCTGACCTCGCCAACGATGAGATTTCCCACGTTACGTTCTCCTTCTCGCCCGCACTCAGCAAGCGCACCCGCCCCATCGCCGGCGAGTCGCAGCCTGAGTCCAGGGCGCGAGCGCAGCGAGCGTCGCGCGAAGCGCGAGCCCCGCCCCTGGACGCAGGCGAGCACGCCGGCATCATCAAAAAACCCAGCATGAAGTCCCTTTCTCCGGATCCCGTAGCCCGGTCCCCCGGTCCCCGGTCCCTGTCACCGGTCCCGGTCCCTGTCACCGGTCCCGGTCCGTGTCACCGGTCCCGGTCACCGGTCCCGGTTCCGGTCCCGGTCCCGGCCTCCTACGGATCCTGAAAACAGAAAAGCCCCGAAGCTTCCGCCTCGAGGCTCGTCACCGCCTAGTAACTCCTACAAGTTACTTCCGCGCAGCAGCTTCCTTGGCCAGCTGCTCCCTGTACTTCTTGATCATTTCTTCCTGTTCCTGCTTCGGAACGGGCGCGTACTTGGCAAACTCCATCGTGTACTGGCCTTTGCCTTGCGTGGCAGAGCGCAGGTCCGTCGAGTAGCCGAACATGCTGTTCAGCGGAACTTCGGCGGTGATGGTGACGTTCTCGTCGCTCTTGGTTTCGAGAATGACGCCGCGACGCTGGTTGACTTGGCCGACGACTGAGCCTTGGAACTCGATCGGCGCTTCGACTTCGACCTTCATGATCGGCTCGAGAATCGTGGGCTTCGCGCCCGAGTACGCTTCGCGGAAACCCATCCAAGCGGCGGTCTTGAACGCCATTTCGGACGAGTCGACCGCGTGCGAGGCGCCGTCGTTGACGACGCAACGGACGGCCACGACTGGGAATCCGATCAGCGAGCCCTTCTTGACGCCTTCCTTGAAGCCCTTGTCGCAAGCCGAGATGAACTCGCGCGGAATCGAACCGCCCGTCACGTCGTCGACGAACTCGTAAGTTTCGACCGAGTCGGCGGGTAGCGGCTCCATGTAGCCACCGATCTTGGCGTATTGACCGGAGCCGCCCGTTTGCTTCTTGTGCGTGTAGGCGATCTCACTGCGTTGGGTGATCGTCTCGCGGTAGGCGACCTGCGGCTTGCCCGCGATCGTCTCGCAGTTGTACTCGCGGCGCATGCGCTCCATGTAGATGTCGAGGTGGAGCTCGCCCATGCCGGCGATGATGGTCTCTTGCGACTCTTCGTCTTGCGAGACGCGGAAGGTGGGGTCTTCCTTGGTGAAACGGTTCAGAGCCTTGCTGAAGTTGGCCTCTGCCGCGCGATCCTTGGGGCGCACCGCGAGCGAGATGACCGCCGCCGGCACGTGCATCGACGTGAGCGTGACGTTCTGCTTGCCGTCGGTGAAGGTTTCGCCGGAGCTGGCTTCGACGCCGTAGAACGCCACGATGTCGCCGGCCTCGGCCGTCTGAAGCTCTTCACGGTCGTCCGAGTGCATGCGGAACATGCGCGGCACGCGCACCTTACGCCTCTCGTTCGAGATGTTGTAAATCG